>JBHELM010000229.1:0-17100 GCA_046352715.1 Thermoplasmatota archaeon
CGGCGGAGGGGACGGGGCAGGCGGCGCTGGCGCGGCCACGACGGGGGCGGGGTCAGGCGAGGGGGGTGGGCTTCGCGGCGGGCGCGGGGTTGGCGGAGCAGCCGGACAGAAGGAGGAGGGCAATCGCAAGGGTCAGGATAGGGGGAAGGGCCACGCGGGAAAGCCCTCGTTGGGCCCATTAACCGCTTTGGTGACTCCATTGAAAACTAGGCGCAACAGCGAAGCAAAGGCTCCTTCGCGTGTCCGGGCGGCCCAATTCCTTCGTCGCCGTCCGCCGCCGCACCGGCGAGTCGTTGGCGCCGACGACCTGTCCTAGAGCGCGCTAAAGTCGTCTGGCGGCGCCGGTGTCTCGAACAGGCTGAAGGTGACCGTTCCATCGAAGAACGCGAAGATTCCTTCCCCCGTGAACGCAGCCCCCAACCGGAGCCAGGACTTGGCCGGCGGGAGTTGGGGCGGCAACCCCGGACAAGTTGTTGCCCTCGGCAATCCTTAATCCACGGGCCTTCGTCGCGCGCGCGTGCAGGAAGGGGCACCCACGGCGGGACTCCGGGGAGGCCAGGTGCGGGCCATCCTGGGCGCCCACGCCGCCCGCCGCACCGGCGCCGGCCTTCCCCCCGCGGACCCCAACGCGCTCGCCCCCGCGCCGCCCCTGCGCGAGGTGCTTGAGAGGCTGCAGCGCGAGAAGGGGGACGCCGCCGTGCGCGCGGTCGCCGCCGACTACGCGGCGCTGTGGGCGCGCACCTTCCGCACCCTCGTCGTCCACCTGCGCGGCCGCCCCGAGCGCGCCCTCTCGCTGTTCGCCGAGGAGGTCTACCCATTCCTGCGCGGCGACCGCCTCGCGGCCCGCGTCGAGGCGGTGGCGCCCGGCCGCGCCCGCCTCCTCCTGGCTCCCGGCCTGCCGGACGCCTACCTTGCCGGGCTCGCGGAGGCGTTCGCCGGCCTGAGCCGCGCCCGCGCCTCCTGCACTGCCTTGGGCAACGGCCTGTTCGAGGTGCGCTACAAGGTCGAGGGCGCCGACCGCCTGGCGCGGCTGAGCCAGAACCTCGCCTCGCTGCGCGTGCCGCTGCTGGTGGCGGCGCTGCTCTCCATGCTGCTCGGCATCGTCCTCGCCTCCCGCGAGGCCAGCGCCTTGGAGCCCTGGCGCGTCGCGGCGACCCTGCTGGGCGGCCTCGCCGCGCAGGCGGCAGCCAACGCCCTGCACGACCGCAACGGCCCCCACCCCGCCGGCCTGCTCGGTCCGGTGCGCCTCTCTGCGCGGGCCCTGCGCTCCATCCAGCTCTCCGGCTACGCGCTCGCCGGCGGGCTCGGGCTGCTGCTCGCGGTCGAGGCGCCCGCCGTCCTGGGGTTCGCGGCGGCCGGCCTCGCCGTGAGCGTGCTGTTCGGCCGCTTCCGCGAGCGGGGCTACGGACCCATCCTGGCCGGCGTCACCTACGGGCCGCTGATGGCGGAGGGCGCCCTCCACGCCGTCGCCCCCGGCGCGCACGACCACGCCCTGCACCTGCTGGAGGCGCTGGTGACGCTCCCGCTCGGCGCCCTCGCCGCGGCCATCCTCTACCTCGACGACCTCGCGGACCGCCCGCTCGACGAGGCCGGCGGCCAGCGCACCCTCCTCGTCCGCCTGCCCCGCCGCATCCACCTCGCCGGCTACGTCACGCTGCTCGCCGGCGGCCTCGGCACCCTCTTGCTCGTGCTGAACCGGTTCGCCCCCGCCGCGCAGCCCCTTGCCGCGGCACTCGCCCTCCCCGCCGCGGCCCTCGCCCTGAGCGTGCGCCGCAACCTCGACGACCCGCACGGCCTCGGCCCCGCCCGCCTCGGCACGCTCGCCCTGCTGGTGGCCACCGCCGCCCTCCTCACGCTCGCCCTGGTGCCGCCATGAGGGCCAAAAGCCGCGCAGCGGGTCCCGGCCCAGAGGTGCCCGCATGAGCCACCCCATCGCCGCCGCCTTCCCGCCCGCCACGGTCGCCCAGCTCGCCGAGGTGGAGCGCCGCCTCGCCGCGCAGGCGCAGAGCCGCGAGCCCCGCCTGGCCGGGTGGGCGCGGGAGTCGCTGCTGGCCGGCGGCAAGCGCGTCCGCCCGCTCCTGCTGCTGACGGCGTTCGAGGCGTGCGGCGGCGACAAGCTGGGCCCCGACGCGCGCGGCCACGCCCTCGACTCCGCCGTGGCCCTGGAGCTGGTCCACACGGCGAGCCTGGTGCACGACGACATCATGGACGAGGCCGCCGAGCGCCGCGGCCGCCCCAGCATCTACGCCGCCGCCGGCCGCGACGGCGCCATCCTGGTGGGCGACTTCCTCTTCACGCAGGCCTTCTCCCTCGCCGCGAGCCTGCCCAAGGGGGCGATGGCGCTCACCGCGGACGCCTGCCGCCGCCTCTGCGAAGGGCAGTTGCGCGAGCAGGCGCTGCTGGCCTCGGGCAAGCCGGACCGCGAGGCGTACGTCGCCGTCATCCGCGACAAGACCGCCGCGCTGCTGGCGGCCGGCTGCGCCATCGGCGCCACCATGGCCGGCGCGAACGAGGCCCAGGCCCAGGCGCTCTACCGCTACGGCGACGCCATCGGCCACGCCTTCCAGGTCCTCGACGACCTGCTCGACGTGGCGGGCGACCCGCAGTGGACCGGCAAGCCGGCAGGCACCGACTTCGCGGCCGGCACCCTGTCGAGCCCCTACCTCAACTACCTGGAGCGCGGCGGCAAGCTGCCCGAGACGCGCACCGCCGACGACTTCCCCGCGATGCGCGCCAGGCTGTTCGAGTCCGGCGCGGTCGCGGCCAGCCAACTCGAAGCTTCCGGCTACACGCAGGCGGCGTTGCTTGAGCTGGAGACCTTGCCGCCGTCCACGGCTCGCGCTGCGCTGGAGAGGCTGGCGGAGCTGTTGATGGAACGCGCGGCGTGATGGCCGTTGGCTCGCCGGTTTCCTGGCACGACTCTAGGGCAAACACAGATTTTAGCACATA
This sequence comes from Thermoplasmatota archaeon, assembly GCA_046352715.1. GTDB lineage: Archaea > Thermoplasmatota > E2 > JACPAO01 > JAHFTW01 > JAHFTW01. The sequence goes on from JBHELM010000229.1 coordinate 2,950, forward strand.
TTTGCCCGTAAAGTATTAAGTGGGGGCCTCAGTTGGTTCCAGCATGGCTCCCGACGCGGCATCCGGCCTCCTGGAGGCGGCCTAGATGCCTCTGAACAAGACCCTCACGGTCAAGCAGCGCCGCATCGACGTGTACCTGCCAACCTTGGAGGCCAAGGCGCGCTGGAAGCACGAGGCTGACAAGCGCGGCCAGAAAGTCAGCGAGTGGGTCTTCCAGGTCGTTGAGCTCTCGCTCATCCAGGAACCCGAAGCCGCATCCCCGAATCGGGTGCCGGAGCTGGAGGCCGAAGTGGCGCGACTTGGACAGGAAGTCGAGGGGCTCCGGCAGCGCAACGAGGAGCTGGAGGTGCTCAACCAGCGTGCCACCGAGGATCTCGCGCAGTACCGGGCCCAGGAGTTCCTGGGCGGCAGTCCAGTCAAACGCCTCGATTCCCGCCTCGTCAAGCTTCTCAGCGAGGCCCAAACCCGGCAAGGTGAGCCGCGCCCGGTGGACCAACCGGAAATCGTTCGGAGCCTGCACCTCAAGGGGGAACCTGAACTGAAGGCCCTCGCGGCCCAGTTGGAGCTCTTGGAACTGCACGAGGTCGTCCGAAAGTCGACGAAGGGGTGGATGTGGAATGCCTAAGCCGGTTGCCAACGCGAAGCTCCTGGAGGACTACCTCTTGGATGCGGAACTGCAAGGCTTGACCGAGGAGTCACGGGACTCCTACAAGAGCAGCATCGGCGGCTTCCTCCGATTCCTTGGCAAGAAGTCGGCCCTCCAGGGCGGCATCCCGGAGCTGCGCGACTACCTGGCGGACCAGCGGCGCCAAGAACTGGAGCCCGCCACGCTGCGTGCCCACTTCTCGGCCATCAGTAGCTTCTACGATTTCCTGGTGTACGAGGAGCGCATCAAAGGCAACCCTGTGCCCGGCTTCCGCAAGCGCTACCTCAAGGCCGCCCGCCGCGAAGCCGGGAAGGACAAGACCGGCAAACGCCAACTCCTATCCATCGAGGACATGCGGCGGCTCCTGCACAGCATCAGCGACGTCCGCGACCGCGCCTTCCTGGCTCTCCTCGTCAAGACCGGCGCCCGCCGCGAAGAACTCATAGATGTGGACCTCGAGGAAATCGACTGGGCCCAGCAAAGCATCACCTTGAAGCCGCACCCGAAGCGCAGCAATCCCATCGTGTTCTTCGACGACGAGACCGCCCGCACCCTCAGGCGCTGGATCGCCATCCGCCAAGCCCGCGGAGCCAAAACCAACGCACTCTTCACCGGAGACCAGGGCGGCCGCCTGAGCGCCGACCAAGCCGCCAAATCCGTCGCCGAGCACGCCCAAGCCCTCGGCTTCCACGTCCCCGGCGGTCCCCTCAAGAAGCGGTTCACGCCGCACTGCTGCCGCCACTTCTTCACCACCTTCCTGCGGCGCGCGGGCATGATGCGCGAGCACATCGCCTGGCTCCGCGGGGATGCGACGAAGGAGACCCTGGACATCTACCTCCACATCGACCCCCACGAAGTCCGCGCCTCGTACCGCGCCCGCATCCCCCAATTCGGACTCTAAGAACCCCATAGGAGAAACGACCCATGCTTCCCCAACCCCTAGCGACAGCTCCCTCGGGCCCCTACGTGGCCCTCGACCTGGAAACGACGACGATGCGCTCCGCCTCGGCGCGCATCGTCGAAATGACCCTTGTTGCCCTCGAAGCCGACTTCAGTGTCCGCCGGGGCTTCACGCAGCGCCTCAACCCCGAGGCTCCCATCCCAGCGGAGGCGACGGCGGTGCACGGCATCCGCGACCAAGACGTCGCCGACGCCCCCAAGTTCCGCGACGTCGCGGCCCGCGTCCAAGGCTTCCTCAGGGGCCACACCCTCATCGCGTACAACGGCCGGCGCTTCGACATCCCTGTCCTCCACCGAAGCCTCCGCGAAGCCGGCCAACCGGGTCTCCGCGAGAACTCCATCCTCGACCCCTACCTCCTCTTCACCCAAGACGCCCCCCGCACCCTGACGGCGGCGTGCCAATACTACCTGGGCGTGCCGCACCCCAACGCGCACGAGTCCGCTGCGGACGTACAGGCGATGCTGGATGTGCTGCGCATCCAGCTCACCCGTCGCAGCCTCGCCCGTCGCGAGGCCCTTCAGTGGCAGCAGCCGGCTCAGGAGGATGTGGGGGTGGCGGCGTGATTCGGGGTTTCTGCATCGACCAGCGCGTCACCTGGATCGACCCCGTGACGCCCAAGCAGGGCCACCAACTTGCGCGCGTCTTGGACGTCGCGGGCCACTACGTTCTTCTTCAGAATGAAACGGGTACGCAGACGGGCAAGAAGGCGTGGGTGCACCGCGGCAGCCTCGTGCCGCAAGTCATGGACCTCGTTGAAGTGCTGCGCAGCCTGAAGATCCAAGCCAACCGGGAGGAGGCCAGCCGTGCGGTTGCCAAGGGCCGCAACGACCAACCCTGGGGAGTCTCGTGCCTGGTGTGCTTCGGGCCGCTGCAGCAACCCCGCACCCAAGCGCCTCTCCCGCGCTGGCTCTACTGCCCGACGTGTGACCGAATGCAGCGCCACCAGGAAAAACCGGTCCAATCCGAGCCCCGCCAGCGCCGCAAAACCCAGGGTGAGGCCTGATGCGTGGGTTCCGGATTGACGAACCTGTCCACTGGAAACACCCTCTGACGGGGAGCCTGCAGATTGCCCGCGTCTTGGATGTTGCCGGCCGCTGGGTTCTTGTGCGCAATGACAGCGGCCCTCGCTCCGGCGAGAAGGCATGGGTCCACGAGCTCAACGTCCAGCACTTCGACTATGAACTCGACGAGAAGGTCTACCGCGACCTCCAATTGAGCCGCGAGCAAGCCTGTCGCCGCGTCCACAGCGAGCGCCGCGGCCTCGCGGGGGTGTGCTGCGTCTGCTACGGTCCCGTCCACCCCATCCACACCCTGCAAGGCGTAGACCGGCCCAGCTACCAGATCTCCGAGACCTGGCTGCACTGCTCGAGCTGCGACCGATTGCAACGGAGGGCCACATGACGCGGCGCGGCTTCTACATCGACGAGGACGTCTACTGGAAGGACCCCAAGACGTGCGAGCAGCGCGCCATCGTCCTGGATGTCGCGGGGCACTGGGTGTTCCTCCGCATTGAATCCGGACCCCAGAAGGGGCAGCACGTCTGGGTCCACTACCTCACCGTCAAGCACCTCGACTTCAACCTCGAATCCCCCCACATTCTCCACCAGCAGAACCGGCGCAGCCAAGCGTGCCACTACCTCCACCTCGCCAACCCTGACACTGTGGGAGTGTGTGAGGTGTGCTTTGGCGAACTCACTCCACTGCAGCACGAGCACGACGGTCAATCCCAAACGGTTGCAGCGTGGCGCTACTGCTCCTCCTGCAACCGGACCCAACGCCACGAGGTGCTCACGTGAAGGCCATAGTTGCCCCACCGGAGCTGCGCGTCCTGGAGGCTGCGACTGCAAAGAAGGCTGGGCCGCAGCGGGTGGCCATCTATGCGCGCCAATCGACGCCCAAGCAGCACAGCATTGACGAGCAAGTGCTCTTGTGCCGCCAACGCGCCCAGGAACGCGGCTGGCGGGTCACCCACATCCTCAAAGATGACGGCCTCAGCGGCCGGGACGCCACCCGACCCGCCTTCCAGCGCCTACTTGACTTAGCAGAACAAGGCCTCATCGACGTCGTGGTGGCCTGGAAAATCGACCGCTTGGCTCGCAGCCTGGCCCACGCTGCCGCCGTCGAGGAAATCCTGCGCGAGCACAACGTGGGCATTCACAGTTGCACCGAACCCATCGACACCACCACACCCGTCGGTCGCTTCGTCTTCGGGAACCTCGCCAACGCCGCGCAGCTCGAGTTGGATCTCATCAAGGAGCGCATTCGCATGGGCATGTACCGGTGCGCTCGCGAAGGCCGCTGGACCCGACCCAGCGTGCCCCTCGGCTATCGCAAGACCAAGAACCACCACCTGCGCATCCACAAAGACGAAGCCGAACTCGTCCGCACCATCTTCGGGACCTACCTTCAGGTGGGAAGCGACGCCGAGACCGCCCATCACCTCAACCAAACTGGGCAACTCAATCGCGGCCAACGCTGGACCAGCAGCGCCATTGCCGCGGTCCTCACCAACCCCATCTACACTGGAATCCTGACGGCCAGCAGCTTCACGCAGAAACTCCCGGCCCTTCGCATTATCGACGAGACCCTCGAGTGCACGGTCAAGCTAGCCCGCCAGCAAAAGCTGCGCGATGGCAAGCGCACTTCCGAATCGTTACGGGAGGAGGCCATTGAATCCGTATTCAGCCAGTATTTGCAGGGGCTGGACGCCTTACCTGTCACCGACTAGGGGGCGGCCTAGGGCGGCTCCTCCCTCGCCATCCTCACGAGGAGGAAGGGGGTTCGGTCACCCCCTCCCCCCTTTGCCGCCTAAGCGCTTCCGGGGTGCTCGACTCCCCACTGTGGTGGACCTCCATCTCAATGGGGCAGGGGGATGGGCGGCAGGAGCGCTTGGGCGCTGGCGGACGTGGCCATGGCATCAGGGTCCCACGAGAAGGACTCGATGACAATCTCGGTGGGCAGGCCGTTGCTGGGCGCTGGGACCAGGCTGCCGTCTGGAGCTTGGCTGCAAGGTGTTGATGGGCCGTTGCAGTACAACCAGAGGTTGATGTACACAGGGAGGGGATTCTGCGGAATCCAGGTCCAATAGTTCAGCGGCGAGTACGGCCAACTGGCGAATTGCTGACCTCCTTGGAGGCTCTCAAAGGAGACGCGATTGCTCTGCCAGTCGAAGTGGTGTGTCGTGCTCGCTTGGGTCTGGGTGAACGGGAACATCCGACGCTCATACTGGTAAGCAAAATCTGGGTCTGCGGGATACACCACGTATTGCCCTGGGACTCTGTTCACGTCCACCCACTTCGAGAATTCTATGTCGATTTCGTTGGTTCCGTCGGGGCCGACATCCGATGTGGGATAGTTGAAGAGGCCCAGCACGACGTTCTGGTCGAGGGTGTCCAATCGATCCCCGCTGACCTTGAACTCGTAGCGCCCGAAGCCAAGCCTAGCCGTCGTTGAGACCTGGGCGGTGGTCCAGATGCCGACTTGCTGCCAGATCCGGAGATGGAGGTGGCCTTGGTCGTCGCACCAGACGTTGTTCGCCCTCCAGGTGTTGCCGTTGGTAGGGTCCCCGCCCGGTCCTCCCTGCCCGTCCGGACGAATGTCCCATTGGTATCCGGAGAAGCTCAGGGACAGCCCAGAGATGACGCAAGGATTCTCCGCAGGGTTCTCTGGGCCAACGACCACGGTCCAGGTTGCCCTGCCGACGTGGTCTCCGGCGTTGCGGTCGTCGTAGACAACGATGGTGACCTCGAACGTGCCGTTGGAGGTGAAGGTGTGGGTCCAACTGACCGTGCTGCTGCATCCAGCGGGGGAGTCGTCGGTCACCTTGTAGTCTCCGGCAAGGTACCACTCCGCGGAGAAGAGGTCGCAGTCGGCATCGGCCAGGGCCGCCACGAAGGTCTGCGTGTCGCCAGCCCGCAGGGAGACCGTGCTGGAGGAGGGAGAGCTCCGGGACGCCGTCGGGTCGTGCGGGGTCCCTGGCTCCGCGACGATGAACCCGTCCACGAACGTGGTCGTGTCGAACATGTGGTCCTCCGGCGGATTGTACACGTCGAAGTCGATCTTGTATTGGCCGTCCCCTTCGGACGGCGTGTAGGTCCAGGTGGCGCTTTTCGTCTGGCCGGGCGCGATGTCGTAGATGGTTGTCGGGGTGTTCTGGTTCAGGTAATGCCGGTTCGGGAAGCCGCTGGGTGGCTCGATGCCTGCGTACACGTGGACCGTGCCGATTTCGCTGCCGACGTTCTGGATGGAGACGGTCAGGGTGACCGAGCCTCCCGGCGCCACGACGGAGGGGCTTGCGGAGTAATCTACGATGTCGAAGTTCCATGGACCGGTCGCCCACTTCGCCGTCGCGGATGGGGAGCTCAAGGTGGCGAAGCCAACGAGCAAAGAAAGTCCCATTGCAGTTCCCTTGCTTAGGTTGGCAGGCGCCATGGTGCGGGCTGCACGACTTTCCCTTTGGGGACGAACGTAGCCGACTCTGTTTCGGTGGCCTAGACCAGTCAGGGAGGCAATGAGAGGGAGGATGCTATTAGGAGTGGATTAATGGCCTCATAGTTGGGGCCGATGGCGGATGCCTCTGGGCAGTTTGTTCAGGCGCGGTAGCATTCAGTGAAAGTGTCGCAGTCCTCTACGTTGAGCCGCATGACAACATGTCCCTAACTGAGTTTGGCGGGCTGGCTTCTCGCCTTTTCCGGGTAGTCCACAGGATGCCGTGGGGCTTGGGGCTGCTAGCCTGGCGGGCTGGCCGCGCGGGTCTGGGATCCAAATTCAATGTCGTGGAACTGCCCGTGCGCAGGCTGAATGGACGCGGCAAGCGCCTCGCGGCGCTTCAAGAGGGGGATGAGCCAAGCCGTTTCCGTTCCGGCCAGGGCGACGGCCGCAGTTGCCCTCAAGAGGGTCATGGACACGACATCGCTTACGACCCGTCCGCAGTGGGCAAGGGTCACGGCCTCGCGACGCTCGGTGCTGCGTGCAATCCGGTCTGTCACGATGCTCACGCCGTCCGAGTCCTGGTGAATGATGTGGCTGCTCAACCCGTAATTGTGCAATAGATGCCGCATTCCCTTGAATGGGTGGTCGGGGATGCGTTCCATCTCGGTGACGATGCCGCCAAAGGACCACCGGCTTTCCAGGGTTTGGCGTGCCTTGCGCGGGTATTTCTCGCCCAACTCGGCCAATTCGCTGGGGGGCAGCAGCACCTCGCGCAGGGGACGCCATTCGTCGTCGTTCGGGTTTGGTATGGCAGCCAGAAAATCCGCGGCCCGCTTGTGACGCTTGATTCGGTTGATTTCCGGTAGGTCGATGTCGAATTCGCGCAGCTTTGCGGCGCGCTCTTCGGGGGATCCGTGGGCCAAGTGCAGGAACTTGGCTGTCCCCTCAATGACGGAACGCAGCAGGGCATCGCCGTCCCACGGCTTGACGCTGCTGGTCAGGAGGAGTACGCTTTCAGATGTGTAAGTGCAGCTGACGGCCAGTGGATGCAGAGCAGCAACCACGGGTCCAATCTGTTCGGCTTGCGTCTCCAAGACTCGCTTCGTGCCCAGGAAGAGTTCGATGCAGAGGTCGGCCGCCTCGTGTGTCCATTGCAGCACCGCTTGCTGGACGGTCCAAAGGTCGAGATTTGGCGTCACGGCCGCGTAAGGCGAGTTCTTCTCCATCTCCGTGGCGGGAGCGCGGTTCGGCTATCTCAACCCTCGTGGGTGGGCCGTGCTCGAGCTCCTTCCGAAGCGACTGATTATCCAGGTAAGCCTGGAACACGGAAGGACGGCCGGTAGCGTCCGCGTACGTCGTGCTTGCCTGGCAGCTCGAAGGGTTTCCGGCTAGGCGAAAGCAGCGGCGATGTCGCCGCGGGCTTGGGTTGCGACGGGCTGCTTGCGCTCGTTGCCGCTCTGGTGGATTCAGGCGCCGGGTCCGGTTTCGCTGGCAGAAGCCGGGGTGGATCGGGTGCGACCCGGGTTGGGTCGGGTTTGCTGCGGTTGCGGATGCCGAGCAAGCGTTTGCGGACGGCTTCGACTTCGTGGGTGCAGAGGAATTCGGTGCCGCACTTCGTGCACTTGAGACGACGCCACAGCTTGTCCAGCAGGCTCTCTTGCCCCAGGTCTTGCCAGAACTCGTGGCGGCCACACGTGGGGCAGTCGCTTTTCTGGTCGAAGGCCAATCCGCGCAGGACCGCGTCGGGCAGGACGCGGTTCTTGTGCCCGTCGGGGCACTGCCAGACGTCTCGATCTGCGTACTCGAAGCCCTCCAGGGGTGCGGCGAGTTTGCCGCACTTGCACACAATGCCCATGCGCCCGCGACTGACCTCGTAAAGCTCCGCCGGCGACGTCGAATCCAAAACGTCGGCGAGAGGGCTGCGCCGCGGCCGACGGGTTCTCGTTGGGAGTTGGTCGAGGCGGGCTTGCAGGCTTTGGTAGTCGGCGCGCGTGAGGATTTGCAGGTCGAGGTGGAGGTTGTCGTCCAACTCCAAGTTGAGCGAATCCAGGACACCCATTAGGCGCCGGCTGCGCAGATCCCGAAGCAGGATTCCCGGCGTGGTGTCAAGGGTCTCGGCGAGAGCCTTGAGCGCGGCACGATCCTCCAGAAACACGAGAATGCTGGCAAGCACGTGGGAAGCGTCGGGTCTGGGAACGACTCGGTTCAGGCGGTCGCCGCGACTGCCCTCCTCGCGGACGGTGTAGAGGACACTGTGGGGGAATTGGCCGTACGGCCAGCCGCCGCGCAGGAGGATGCCGCGTTGGCCGCGGCGGGTCTTGGTTTGGTGTTCGCGGTAGTCGATTTCAGCGTCGTACAGGTCGTTGGCGAAGTCCTTGAAGTCCTCGACTTCGAGGTGGTTGGCGATGCGGAAACGGGTGCCGCCGCTGCGCTTGTACCACACTGGGCAGCCGTTGCGGCTGAATTCGCGGCCCTCGATTTGCCCATCGACGGAGTCGCGGCCGTAGCGGTTGATGTGCCACACCACCAGGCCGTGGGTGGCGTGGGTGCGCGCGAAATCTTGCGCAGCGCGGAAGCCTGGGCGGTCGTAGTGTGTGCCTGAATCGTCGTCCCAGAAGACGCCCACCACGACGCAGTCGCCGCGCTTGGCGAGGGCTTCGAGGGTTTCGGTGAGCTGGTCCTCCAAACTCTTGCTCGTGTCGCGCTGGTCTCGGCTACTTACGCGCAAGTAGATGATGACCGGGATGAGGCCTGGCCCCGCCTCGAAGTCCGTAACGGTCCCGTCGCGATTGGCCTTGAGCGTAAGGGGCGAGATGCCGAGTTCTCCGTAACGGGCCTTATCGACGGTGATGAAGCCGTGCAGTTTTTGTTTGTGGATTCGCAGGAGGTTGACGATGATGGTTCCAGATAGCGGTTTGCCAAGGTTCTTTATGTATTGAGCTACGGCCTCGGCTATAGCGGGAGCGTCAGCTCCCAGCACATCAACATTTTGTAGAGGTTTATCAGGTAGTTCGACGGGCGGGGAGTCGGGTTTCGCGGTCACGCGGCAGCCTCACTCGGCTTGGCTGCGAGTCGAACGGTAAGGGAATCGAGCCACAACATGCAGACAAGTTCGCCGACGCTGACAAGGCCAACTTGCACGATGGTGGCCTTGTAGGTCCAGGTCCCGGTTGGTGTTTGGATCGTGATGCGGGCGGTTGTGCCCTTATCGGGTTCGATGGCGGTGAGGCGGGCGCCGTGCACCAGCAAGTCACGGCGGCTGGGCGGCACGGCGCCGGCGGGAAGGTCAAGCCAGGTCGGCGTGAAGCGGGGCGCCGGCGCGGGGGTCGGGGCGGATTCCGCGGGGACAGGAGTGGGGGTGGGCGGGGCGTCCAAGACTAGAGCCCCCAACTCGAATCCAAGCCTTTTGGAAGGGCGCGGCGGCGCACCTCAACCCCCCGGGGAAGACAGAGGATGCTGATGCGCTCGCCGCGCTTGAGGCCCCGGGGGAGTTGGACGCTGGGTGCCCAGAAGCGCAGGACTTCCTCGTCGGCCAGGACTGTGAAGGTGGTTCCGGCCTCGTCGGTTTCGGCGCCAATCCACTTGGCGCGCGCAACCGCGGTGTAGACGTCCAAGACCCCGACGGGAATCTCGGCGAGGTTCGAGGCTGTCACAGGTAACTAGGGCGGGGCAGGATAGACAACGCTTGCTGGCCGCCATAAGGGGCTTCGACGCTTCCGTAAGGGGAAGCCCACAAGGCCACGACAAGGCCAGGGGTGGCCTTGTTGAGCAAAAAGCGTGGTTTCAACAAGGCCACATAAGGGGAAATCGTGGGACGCGTAACGGTTTCCCTTGTCGCTGCTACGGGAACCGCAACAGGTTTCCGCACCGGCGGCCCTCTCCACATTGTGACGGGGTCGGCACGCAGTCAACGCGTCCGCGACGTGGTGGACTTGGTGCGTGCTCAGCCGGGTTTGACGGCCAACCAGGTTGCTGCGGCGCTGGGGGTCCGGTGGCACACCATCGCCGCGGCCGTCGTGGAGGCGGAGGAGTCGGGGCAGGTGGTGAGCGTGGAGCGGGGCGGGCGCCGGTACTGGTTCATCCGCCCCCCGGAGGGCTTGACGCTGCGGTGGCGCATCGATGCCAACTTGGCTTTGGACGCCGACGCGAAGACGGTCTGGGATCAACTGTGGGTCTTGATGGTGGGGGCGGGGATTGCGGGGTTTGATTGGGGTCAAAGCGACCTGGAGGAGGTTCTGGCCGACGAAGAGGGCGTGGATGCCAACCACGTTCGACGGGCCATGCACCGCTTGCGCGTCCTGGGTGCCGTGGAGGTGCTGCCGGGGCGCCGCGACCCGCGACGGCGCTTTGCGGTGCCGCACCCATCCTGGTTCTACCACATCCACGACCTCCTTCCCGCCGCGACTGTGCAAGAGCGCCGCGAACGCTTGGCCGCCTTCGCAAGTCACCTCCTCTTTCCTAGCGGCATCGACCACGCGCAACGCACCGCATCCGAGACATCCGTGTTGGCGTGGGGTGAGCTGAAGCCAGGGTGGAGTCGAGCCGAAACCTGGGGTTCCACCATCCCGGTCTCCCCGTTCTTGGTTGAGGCGGCCAAACGGTGGCAAGACAGTGCGTGGCTGCGGGATGCATTGCCCTGCCAGCACGCCCACGTTCCCTTGCACGGCGTGCGAATCGACCACCAACCACACGAATTCTACCTGCACTCGTACTGCACGCTGCTGAACCAACTCATTTGACCCCTCGACGTTCGGAAATCCGCTGCCGGCGCAGTCGACGGACCGTTTGGACTCACAGGTTCAACGCGAAGGTCGGAGGTTCTGTGTGTTGGCACGCGGCGGCCGCGGCACGCACTGTTACGGCCTTGGCTCGAGGATGACGCGGATGCGGCCGGTGCCGCCGAGGGCTTCGTCCTCGGCGATGGCTTGCCGGAGGATGGCCATGAAGGCGGCTTGGCCCTGTCGGTCCATCTGGCCCAGCAGGCATCCCTTCGACATGCCCGGGCCGCGGTGGATGTAGATGGAGGTGCGAGGGTTGGCCTGCCCGTCCACAGCAATACTCTGGCCGCCCTCCTCGTCCGAGAGGAGGAGGACGCTTTCTTGCAGATGATCGCTGAAGAAAAACGTGCCAACATACGTGCCAGGCGGCGCCTCGTGGTTCGTGGTGTGCTTGCCCCGACGCTCGGCGGGGGTGCGGTCCCCCTCCGCAGCATGGTCGTCAGCGGTGTCGCGGGTCACGTGGTACTCAAACGGCCTGACGCCGTTGGTCACGGCGACCCGATAGATTGGCACGGAGTGTCTGGTCCCTTGCCGGTTCTCCTGGCCGTAGAGGATACCTAGGCCCTCCGGCTTGCCTGAGACCGTGACGGTCACGCCCACAAAGGGCGGCTCCGCATCCGCGCTGGCCGGGGGCGCCGGTGCGAGGAGGAACGCCGGCGGCGTTGTCGTGGACGACGGCGTCGACGCGGTAACGGCGTGGCCTACCGGAGTGGGAGCGGGTGCCTGTTGATTGACGGGGGCAGCCGGCGGGTGCATCGCAAGGGATTGCCCCTCCTGTGGGGCCGCAGCTTTGCCACGGGTCGCTTTGGGCGCCGCCTCCGGTTGCTTGCCCAGCAATGCACCTGCGTGGTCGAATCCTGAGCTGGCGGCCGCGGCCAGCGCTTCGTCCGTCCCCAGGGCGGAGATAGTCTCGATGGCCAGCCGCCCTTCCATGGCCGCGGCGCCGGCCGTGTTCGCTTCGGGCGCGGGATGCACCGCAGTGGCCTCGGGGCGGGTTGGCGTGAGGCTGTAGGCCATGAAGTGGTAGCCCAGCCTTCCCTGCACGCCGTCCAGGAAGCTGCGCAGATGGTCTGCCGCGGGGGGCAGCAGGCGCGGATGGCGCCGCAGCAGTCGCCGCACGCGTCGGCTGCGTGCGCGATGCTGCATGCCGCGCACCAGGTCCCGCAGCAGGCGAAAGGGCCAGCGCAGGATGCGCCCCAATCGGCCCGGGTGGCTGCGACTCCAGCCCACCAGCAAGAAGAGGCCCACGAGCAACCCGATACCCGTCGGGATGGACACGCCCCAGATCCACATGGGAACGCCGGGCCAGGTGGTCGCAAGGATGGAGGCGAAGGCGGCAACACAGAACGCCGTGGCCAGGAGAATCAGGGTGATGGCGATGGTGAGGACCGTTTCCGGTGAAAGGGGGCGCATCGGGCCTCCGGGTGGCGGGCTCCAGTTGCCCCCAGTGGACTGGAACGTGCCGATGTCGTCGTTCACGACCTGGTCGGGATTTCTGTTGCCGTCGAAGGAATGCGCCACTAACCATCCTCCGCCACAAGCGCCACACTGCTGCGGACACGCAGCCCCGACACCCCGACCAGGAGTTGGAACCCGGGGGATGGGTTGTCGACCACGATGTCGGTCTGGAACTCCCCGCCCGGCGGCAACTGCCCCACCGCCGCTGCGCTCGACTGGGCCAAGAAGGGGGAGCCCCTGAAGCCGCTTGAAGTCACGAGGATGCCGTAGACAGGCCACCAGCCGGAGTTGCGCACCGTGACCTTGACCAAGCGGCGCGCAGCAGAGCCTTCCACATCCACGCGCACCGCGAGCCGGCGCTGGGCCAGCACAGCCGCCGCACAACCGGCCACCAGCGTCGCCGCCAGGGGCGCGAGGGGCAACGCCGTGCCATACGGGCCAAAGACCGTGAGCAACCCGTCGTACTGGAAATCGTGGACGACTGCTGGCCGGTTCAGCAGGTACTCCATCGCCAGGTCGCCGAGGAAGGTGGCCCACACCGCCGTTGCCATGCTGGTGAAGATGAGGCTGCGGGGGCGGCTTCGGAGGACCGCCAGCGGCAGCGCGGCGGCAAGCAGCGCAGGCAGCCACTCCCACCCCGCCCACCCAGTCCGGTCTTGGGCGTAGGCTGCTGCCGCGGTGCCCACCAGCAGCAGGCCGCCTGCCAGCCAGCGCCGCCCGCCGTGGGCCGCGAAGGGCTCGCACAAAAGCGCCAGCAGGAAGCACCAGATTGCAAGGGGGCCCAGGGCGAGGGCGGGGAGGAACGGCACCTCGGCGGCGGGCGCCTTGAGCAGGGCCACGGACACGAAGCCAGTGAGGGTGGGCGCCGGCTCGTGGAGGGATTCGATGCGCATCGTGAATGCCACCGGGGTCCGGCCACGCGGCGAGACAGGGTTGCCCCACGGGTGCCACGTGTTGTCGACCACGATGAGGTAGTGCTTGCCGTTTTCCACCTGCAGCGTCTCTTCAAGATGGGTGACGCCGTAGAATGCGGCGGCGGCCGCGAGGGGTCCGTCCCGCCCGCTCTTCAGGAGGGCCTTGTACGTCGCTAACTGCGTCGGCTCGAACAGGAACAGGTCAACGCTGAGGTTGGCTGTGAAGCGCAGCGCTGCAGTGCTGGAGGTGGCGTTGAAGAAGTAGGGGACCGCCACGTTGGCGGCCAAGTCGTCCGTCTCCAATGGTTCAAGGTGATGCGCGCTTGCCGGCGCCAGCAGGAAGATGGCCACGCCGATGCACCACGCCGCGCCTCGCATGCGGCCTGGAGGGCCTCATCCGGAGTTAAGCCAATGCACAGAATCAACACGAGTTCTTTCTGCACGCGTACTACACGCTGCTGAACCAACTCATTTGACCAGCCAGGCGCCCGCCAGTTTCGGTTGAGGGGGGAAGGGGGAGAGGGACTCGAGCCGTCTACGCATTGAGTTGTTGCTGGAACAGGCGAAGGCCAGCGGTCACGATGTAGAGGCTGGCTACCTGCACGACGAGGAAGGCGTTCCACGTCATGCCCAAGGCGATGCTCCAGGCGGCCAAGGTGATGCTCAACATCACGTACGTGGCCGGATTGAGGTGGCGGGCATTGCTGCGAATCGAGGTGTGTTGGGTGTAGTCTCCGGGGACCATTCGGTTCCTTCCTTGCGGTAGGCCGGGTCCACGACGCGCTCCATTGCTTGCCAGTGAAATTCGGTGGGGGGTGTTGAATCGGAGACTACAACCAGGCGAACCTGGGCCTCGGTCTTGCCTGGGTTGCCAGACAAGCGGCCGTCAATTCGCCTCGAGGGCGGCCACTCCCGTGGTAGGGGCCACATTCACTACGCGAGCGTGGTTGCAGGGACTTACAG
>JBHELM010000230.1:0-4666 GCA_046352715.1 Thermoplasmatota archaeon
CAGGAGTGCCCGACCCACTGGCACGCCACCTTCGCGGTCCACGTCCCGGGGCCGAACGGGACGCTGGAGCGGGTCGACATGGCCACCCCCCGCGCCCTCAACGGCAAGGCGTACTACGACCTGAGCGGCGGCGCCGGGATGGGCTTCGCGGTCCACATGCACCAGAGCGGCCCCGAGCAGGGCAGCGGCGCGCTCGGCCCGACGCAGCTCCACTTCGAGCAGCCCGGCACCTGCGTCACCGTGAAGGAGACCCTCCACGCCCTGGAGATGGACGCCGCCACGCACACCCTCAAGCTCTCCGGCGCCCACGCGCAGGCCCACCAGGACCACACCTGGACCGACAACGGGACCGCGCGGCTGCGCTGGTTCGTGCAGTTCGAGTCCGGCGGCGCCTGGGAGTGGCAGGAGCGCGCCTGGGCCGAGGTGCAGGGCATGCAGCTTCCCGACGGCTCCTCGCTGCTGGTCGCGTTCGGCAACCCCACGGCCGCCCAGGTGGCGGAGATGCAGGCCGGCATCCCTGCGCCGATCAGCCGCGCCCCGCCGGCCTGAGGTCTCCGACGAACCGCGGATTTCGCGGATTCAGATTCCATGGACGAAGCCTCTGAGCAGATTCGTGAGATTCGTGGTTTCCTCAGCGGCGGCGCGGGACCCAAGGCTTATGCCAGCGAAGCCCTGAATGGCCACCATGGCCAACCCCGAGAAGCTCGCCCAGATCCAGGCGGCCCTCGACGAGATCCGCCCCGCCCTCCAGTTCGACGGCGGCGACGCGGAGCTGGTGGACTACTCCGAGGACACCGGCGTGGTCCAGTTGCGGATGCACGGGGCGTGCCAGGGCTGCGGCATGAGCACGCTGACCCTCCAGGCCGGCATCGAGCGCATCCTGAAAGAGAGAGTCCCCGAGATTAACGCGGTCGTCAACGTCTGACGGCGAAACGGGTTCCTCCGCTTCGCTTCGGAACCGCGTTTCGCCGGGGGTCGATGTTGCTGGGGGCCTCCGGCCCCCAGACCCCTCGGGGGAGAGGGCGGTCGCGCCGCCAAACGGCCCGCCTCACCGGCGGGCCAGGGCTCCTCCCGTACGCCTCGCGCGTCGCTTTGCTCCGCGCTTGGCTGGGGGCTCGCTTCGCTCGCGCGACCGCCCAAGCCGGCTGTCTTGGCGCCCAACCGGCCTGGGCTTGCGTCGTGCCAAACATTTCTGCATGGCAGTGCCACGGCTTGGAATTGCACGGAACAGATGTTGGATTTTGCATGGCACCTTCACATGGGAGGATTCATCTTGAATCAGACCATCCACGACATGGTGAACGCGTCGCGCGCTCGCTGGGACTCCAAAATCTCGGAGCCCAAGGCGAAGAGCTTGCGCATCGAGGTCAAATCGAGCTAGGGACCCATGTCGGCTGATTCCGAGCGCCTTGCAATTCGCACGGACGAGCTGCTGCAGAAGCTATGGCGGCCGGATGCCCCCCCGCCTGCCCTGTGGCACTTTACGACGAGTGGGGCGGCGGAGAACATCCAGCGGAGTCGCGAGCTTTGGGCGCGAAACCTCAAACAATTGCACAAGGGCGACTACCTGGAATTCCGGCTCGGTTGGCGGGTCATCCAGGCCATCGCGGAGGCGTTATCCGAGGACAACGATGAACTGACGGCCCGCGTCGCCCAACTCATCGCCAAAGACCCGGGGCCTTTTGGGGAGCAGGCGCAATTCGATGCGTTCGTGTTCTGCTTCACGGATGCCGGGAATCGTCGCGCGGTGCGATCCTATTTCGGCGAGAAGGGAAGCACCGACTACTTGGAATTTGAAATCCGGAAGCTTCTGGCCGGCCTTCGGCACCAAGCCAGGAGGGGGCAGCACAGCATGCAGCTCATGCAGGTTCGCTACAACTTGGAGACCCTGATTGAGATTGCGGAGAAACTGATTCGGGAGCTATCTGTGCTCGCGCGCAGCAATTTGGTGATGGCGTACGGGCCCCTTCGGCACGCCCTGGTGACGGTCGCTCTTTCCTTCAAGCGGCCCTCGTACCAGATTGAATCCGAGTGGCGCCTTATTGTGACGGAGTGGCACGCGGAAACCGCCGGCATGGACCGCTTCCCGCTGTGCGCCATGACGAAGACCGGAAAGCATTTGCCTCTTCCTTGCCGCGGAGGCACCTTTTTTCGGGAGCGCCCGCCGCCCTGAAGCTCCCGCTAGGCGACAATGGGGCCTCCGCCAAAGCCCAAGGGGCCCGTCGATGATGTCGCGGAAGCGCTGCAACCCCCAGAGGTTGCGCAGGCGCGAATCGGTACGGGCCTGCTTGGCGTAGCCAGGCTCATGCTCGACACTGACCTGGAACCAGTAGCAGCTATCTTGCGGTCTCCTGACTAACAGCGGGTTCGCCTCCCGCAAAAACCGGCCATGCGCTCCGGGCAACGGGGGGGGGGGGGCGCTGACGACAGGAGAAAGCGCTCCAAGTAAACCCCATGCGCATAAGGGCATATGTGGAACCCGGATGGGCCCCAGCATTTGGTTCGCGGCGAACGCGGTGAGCGCAACGAACCCGTTTCGCCGCGGCGGCGTTTTGTAGCCCTCCCGTGTCGCCAGGAGCGTGGCCCCCCTGCGCGACACCGCCCTGGCGGGCTTGGCGGTCGCCATCGCCTTCGCCGCCGTCGGCCTGACCACGCTGCCCGGCCACTGGTTCGCGGCGCACGGCCTCGTCGTCCTGTTCGCGTTCCTGCTGCCGGCGCTGGAGTCCTTGAACCTGCATGCGCTCGACAAGCTGCTCGGACGCCCCGTCGAGGCCCGCAAGCAGCGGGTCGCGTCCACGCTGCTCCTCGCTGGCTCCGCTGCCCTCGCCGTGGGCGCTTGGGTGGGTGGCCCTGCGCTTCTTGCCCACATCCTGCTCCTCCTGGGCTCCCTCGCCGTCACGGCGGCGGCGGGGATGCTGACGGGCGCGGTGCTGCGGGTGGCCCCCCGGCGCGGGGAGTCGGTGGTGGACCTGGCGCGCGACCCGCTCACCAAGGGCGACGACGCGTGCGCCACCCAGGTCCGCTTCGCCCACTTCTTCCTCCCACTCGGCGTCTTGGGCACGGCGCTGACCGGCCCGGCGTGGGGCTGGGGCGCCTGGTCCGGCCCCGTCCACCTCGCCGGCACGCACCTGCTCCTGGTCGGCTACGCCCTTGTGTCTGTCTACGCCCTGAGCCACTTCTGGGTCCCCCGCCTCTCCGGGGTGCCCGCCATCGCCGCCGGCGCCATCAAGGGGGAACTGCACTCCACCCTGCTGGGCATCGTCCTGCTGGTGGCCGGCTTCCTGCTCCGCCTCGCCCCCGGCCTGCACGCGCTCTCGACCGGGCTGCTCATCGTGGGCGGCGTGGCGGCGTTCGTCGGGACGTTCACCTTCATGGGCGTCCTGGGCGCCAACATCATGCGGAACAAGTCCCCGACGCAGCGGGTGACGCCGGAGTTCACCTACATCCCCTGGACCTTCGCGGGTGTGTTCTGGCTCATCGCCGGCGTCCTGCTGGGCATCTTCCTCAACGCCGTGCCCGCGCTGCTGGCGCCGCAGGCCGGGGCGCTGCGCTTCACCCACGTCCACGCCATCCTCCTGGGAGGCGCCGCCCAACTGTTCCTGGGCTACCTCCTGCGCATCCTCCCCCGCGACGCCGGCCGGCCGCCGCCCCCCTTCCGGTCCGGCCGCTGGGGCTTCTACTCCTGGAACCTCGGCACCGCCCTCCTCCTGGGCGGCTCCCTGGCCGCGGCCCCCTCCTGGATGGCGGCTGGCACCCTTTTGGTAGGAGTGGGGTTGGCCGCTTGGTTCAAGACCCTCCTGCGCCCATGGCCCCGCCGGGCGCGACGCGCATGACCGAGACCCGACCCCTCCGCAGCGCGACCAACCAGCTCGGCGCCTGGACCCGCGTGCCGACCCGGCTGGGCACCTTCCACGTCGCCAGCCACAACGGCGCCATCGTCCAGACCGCGCTGCCGGCCACCGACACCCGCCGCTTCCTCGGCGAATTGGCCAACCGCCTGCCCCAAATCGCGTTCCGCGAGGACCCGCACGACCCCGTCCTGGTCCGGGCGGGGGAGGAGCTGGTGGAGTACGCCGAGGGCCGCCGCCGCGAGTTCAGCGTCCCCTTCCGCCTCGAGGGCACCGAGTTCCAGAAGCGGGTCTGGGAGGTGCTGGCGGACATCCCCTACGGCGAGACCCGCAGCTACCACGAGGTCGCGCTCGCCATCGGCCGCCCCGGCGCCAGCCGCGCCGTCGGGCAGGCCAACCACCACAACCCGGTCGCCCCCATCGTGCCCTGCCACCGCGTCGTCACCTCCTCCGGGACGCTGGGCGGCTACGGCGGCGGCGTCGACCTCAAGCGCGCCATGCTGGAGCAAGAGGGTGTCCAGCTCAAGTGAGCCCCTTCAGGGGGACCTTGTCTCCGAAGTTCGGGGCAACCTCCAACAAGCTTATCCACTCGCAGGGGGCCTCACCGGATGGCCTGGGGCCGGGGGGCGGTCCCTCCCACCCTCCCGGACCGGTCCCCGGACCCAGGCCAACCCGGCACGCCTCTCCTTTGCCTGCCGGTCTTCCCCATCATCGCCCGATGCAGCGTTTTCCCAACAGAGGGAAACCACGGGTTGACCAGTCCAGCAGCCTGAAATAGAGCCTGGGATAGAACGGCGTTCCATGCAGCAGTCCCAGGC
>JBHELM010000231.1:0-4535 GCA_046352715.1 Thermoplasmatota archaeon
CGCTGCAGGACCGGGATGGGGACCACGCCGGCCTTGACGATGCGCCGCAGCCCGTTGGCGCCCGTGCCAAGGTGGAACGACTCCTCCTTCAGCATCGGCCCCATGCTGGCGGCCAGCGGCTTGAACGCCGAGTGGCTCAGCATCTTGAGCTGGTACTTGCCGTCGCGGTCGACGAACTGCGTGAACACGAAGAAATCAAGCCAGTTTTTTGTTGGTTCGTTGAAGCTGCCGAGCAGGCGGTTGCCCTCGTTGGCGTCGCGCTGCAGCAGCTTCTGCGCCTCGCGCGCGCCCTGCTCGCCGAAGTGCGCCATCAGGACGTGGCACATCTGCCAGCCGTGCCGCTGCTCCTCCGCCATGATGCGCAGCGCCGACTTGCGGTCGTACTCCGTCGGCGCGCTGGCCAGCAGGTGGCGCTGCTGTTCCACGGAGGCGAACTCGGTGTCGCCCTGCACGGTGATGAGGTGGAGCAGGGCGTCGCGGATGTTCTGGTGGGGAATCTGCAGCAGGCGCTCCCACTTGGGGCGGCCCGCGTAGTCGCCGAACTCGATGGCGGGCTTGACGTTCTCGAAGTCGTACTTGGCCTCGAAGCGGTAGTCGCCCAGCCACGCCGTGTCGAAGCCGACCTTGCGCTGCCACTGGCCGAACTGCTCCACCCAGCCGTCGAAGCTGGTGGGAACGCTGGCGGTCACTGCCATCGAGGGGACTGAGCCTTTCCAAGATATGAGCATGATGCAGGTGGCCCTGCCCTACGCAACCACGAATTTCACGAAGTGCACGAACCGGCCTTCGCAGACTTTGTGCAATCCGTGGTTTGGGGGCGCCGTTGCCGAGGCGCGGGGTTTATGGGCTGGAAGGCTGGCTCCCCGGCGTGCGGCGGACGACGCTTGCAGCCCTCCTGCTGGCCGCCTTGGTGCCCGTCTCCTCCCTCCTGGGCCTGGCGCGCGCCATGCTGGACCAGGATGGCCTGGCCACCTTCGCGGCGGTGTGGAAGGCGAGCCTCTGGGGCGACCTCGCGTTCGCGGGGGGCACGGTCGCGGCGGCGTGGGTGGTCGCCGTGGCGGGGCAGAGGCTGCCGGCCTTCGGCTCCTGGCCCCTGGCGGCGCGACTTCCGCCTGCCGTGGCCGCATCGTTCCTGCTCCACTGGGCCGTCTACGCCATGAGCTGGAGCTTCACCGGCAACGCCGCCAACACGCCGGAGGACGCGGGGCAGCACTTCTTCGCCTGGACGTTCGGCAACCTCGGCGACGCCTGGGGCTGGACCTTCGAGTGGGGCTGGCCCGGTCTGCTGTTCTGCGCGCTCGCGGTCCCCCTGGCTGCGGCGCTGCTGGAGCGGCGGTGGGCGATGCCCCACGGCGACGCGGACGGGGGCTTCGCCTAGCGGGTGGGCTGGATGAGGCCGATGGTGTTGCCCTCGGTGTCCTTGACGTAGGCCGCGATGCCGACGCCCGGGATGGGCTGGCCGGGGCGGATGACCTTGCCACCGTTCCTCTCCACCGCCTTGATGGCCGTCTCCATGTCCGCGACCTGGACCGTGATGAGCAGCCGGTCGATGGGACCCTGCCGCTTCGCCATGCCGCCGTTGATGGTCCCCGGCGCCTGCACCATCCCCTTGGCGTCGGTCGGCGTGGTGTGGAACAGGGTGTAGCCCATGCCGGGGATGGAGTTGACCTTCCAGCCGAACGCGTTGCCGTAGAACCTCTGGGCGCGCTCGACGTCATCGGCGGGAATCTCGAATTGGACGACGGGGTCAGGCATGGGAATCCGTGACGGCAGTCGCGCAAGGCTTAATGAGGCTGACCACGGGCCCGCCGAACCGCGGAAGCCACGGAAGGCAGGGAAGATTCTTTCCGCGGGTTCCGTGCCCTCCGCGGTTCGTGGGCTGGGAATTGAGGAGGCAGGGCGAGGCAGGGTCTAAGAAGCGCGACGTTGGTCGGCCCGCATGCGCGTCCGCGGCCACACCGTCCACATCCTCGGCAACCTCCTGCTCGCCCTCGGCGTCGTCCTGGTGGTCGCCGGCATCGTCGCCGCGGCCATCGCGATGCTGTGGGTGAAGGACGCGACCTCCTCCAGCCAGCGCCCGCACGAGGACGTCGGCGACATCGTCCAAGGCCTCCTGCTGGGCGGCGGCGTGGCGGCGGCCATCGGCCTCCTGGCCCTCACGGTGGGCATCGTCCTGCGCGGCGTCGGCAAGGCGCTGCGGGAGCGCGCCCAGCGCATCGACGGGACGGCTAGCTGAACAGCCCCTTGAGGTGCCCGGCCAGCCCGGCGACGGTGACGCGGACCTGCCCGCCGGTGTCGCGCTCGCGCACCGTGACGGCGCCGTCCTTCAGCGTGTCGTTGTCGACGGTGACGCAGAACGGCGTCCCCACCTCGTCCTGGCGGGCGTAGCGGCGCCCGATGCTGCCCGACTCGTCCAGGTCGGTGAGGAAGCCGGCCGCGCGCAGGCTCCACTCGACCTCGTTGGCCTTCTCCGGCAGGCCGTCCTTGCCGGTGAGCGGCAGCACAGCGACCTGGATGGGCGCCACGCGTGGGCTGAGGCGGAGCCGGGTGTAGGCCTCGCCGTTCTTCTCGCCGGACTCGTGGGCGTGCTCCCACAGCGCGTAGAGGATGCGGTCGACGCCGAACGAGGGCTCGATGACGCAGGGGATGACCTTGCGGCCCTGCACCGTGACCTCCTTCGTGGCGAGGCTGTAGCACTCGGCCGGGACCTCGATGGGGCCCTGCGGGGTGTCGAGGCGCAGCGGCGCGGTGGCGGGCTCCTCCGTGGCGACCTTCTCGCTGACGAGCCACGCCTGGTCGCGCAGGGTCCAGTCGGCGACGGCGACGCCCTTGCGCTCGGCCTCCTTGCGCAGCGGGCTGTGGTTGGCCATCGCCCACTCGGCGGCCTTGGCCTTCTGCTTGAGCGTCGGGAAGAGCTTCTTCGTCGGCACCCAGTCGACGGCGGTGAACGTGACGGGGCCGTGCGGGGCGCTGGTGTAGCGCAGGAACTCGGGGTTGAGCAGCGTCTCCTCCGCGCCGGTGCCGGGGCTCACGCGCTTGGTCCCCGAGTGCTTGGCGTGCTGCGTGAGGTCGTAGCTGCCGCGGTCGGCGACGCCGACGCACTCCACCCAGCCGTAGCGGTCGCTGTGGAACTCGGCGTCCCAGCAGTCGGCGGCGTAGTGCGCCATCTCGTCCTTGAGGTGCTGGCGGAAGTGCAGCCGCTTGGGGTCGATGCCGGCGGCGAGGAGGAACTCCTGCGTGCGGGCCAGCCAGTAGGCGAGCGCCTCGTTGGCGACCATGCCCTTCTGCACGGCCTGCCCGAAGCTGAGGTGGTGGTCCTTCTCGTCCGTCTGGGGCACGAACGTCGCGGTGCGGTCGGCGACCTCGCGGAAGCGCGGGTGGGTCTTGGCGCCGGGGTCGTAGAACACCTCCGCCTCCATCATGCTGAACTCGCGCAGCCGCAGCATTCCCTGGCGCGGGCTGATTTCGTTGCGGTTGCTTCCGCCCAGCATGACCACGCCGAAGGGCAGCTTCTCGCGGAAGTGCCGGAACAGGAGCGGGAAGTCGGTGAAGATGCCCTGCGCCGTCTCGGGGCGGAGGTAGCCGACGCGGCCCGAGCCGGGGCCGATCTCGGTCTGGTTCATCAGGTTCTGGCGCGCGGCAGGGCTGAACTTCGTCTCGCCGCAGACGGGGCACTTCGCCTTCAGCTTGGCAATCTGCTCGTCCAGCTCCGCGGCCTTGAGGACGCCCGCGTTACCGAGGTAGCCGGCGGCCGCGACGAGGTGGTCCGCGCGCGACGGGTGGCCCTTGGCGCACTTCACGACCATGTCGGTGAACTCGGCGACGTGGCCCGACGCCTCCAGCACCTCGGTGGGGGTGACGCGGGGGCAGAAGATCTCCGCCATCGGCGTCGCCTCCGTCGTCACGAAGACGTGCCGCCACAGGTCCTCGAAGCGCTTCTTCATCGCGGCGCCCAGCGGCCCGTAGTCGTAGAAGCCGGCGGCGCCGCCGTACACCTCGAAGCTGGGCCACAGGAAGCCGCGGCGCTTGGCCAGCTCCATCACGGCATCGGTCTTGTCGGGCACGGCCGGGCCACCGGGAGGGGGCTTAAAGCGGCTCCCGACCGAACCACGGATTCCACGGAGGGCATAGAATCAACTTGCACGCGTCATCCGCGGTTTCGGGAGCCGAAGCGCACAGACTCAACCGCGGATTTCGCGGATGGCGCGGATTCGACACCTCAACCGCGAAAAGCGCGAAAGCCAGGGAAAATTTCCTCTCACTTCGCGGGTTTCGCGGTGAGCAGCATCCGTG
The DNA here is from genome assembly GCA_046352715.1 of Thermoplasmatota archaeon. GTDB lineage: Archaea > Thermoplasmatota > E2 > JACPAO01 > JAHFTW01 > JAHFTW01. Next base: position 4,294 of record JBHELM010000231.1, read on the forward strand.
CAATCCGTGAATCCGTGGTTTGGGGCGGTGCGGTCAGGCGGCTTCCGCGCCTTCCGCTTCCTCGGGCGGCTCCTCGCCAAGCCTGACAGGAACCTCGACCTCCATCAGGTCAAACCGCTCATCCAACTGCCGCAGCAAATCCAGCACGGCCTCGGCGTAGGCGGCGCGGTCGCGGTTGACCTTGGGCGCGTCGCGGTCGTGGGGCAGGAACTCGGGCGCCACCACCGTGGCCAGGGTCGGGA
>JBHELM010000232.1:0-5078 GCA_046352715.1 Thermoplasmatota archaeon
CTCCCCAAGGCGTTCAAGGGCACGGTGCGCAGCCTGCTCAAGAAGACCGACACCGACGGCCGCTGGGACCTCGTGGTGCCCCGCCTCAACATCGACCACGTCCTCGACCGCACCATGGACCAGGTGTCGGGCGGCGAGCTGCAGCGCATCGCCATCGGCGCCACGCTGCTGAAGGACGCGGACGTCTACTTCTTCGACGAGCCGAGCAGCTACCTCGACATCCACGAGCGCCTCCGCGTCGCCCGCGTCATCCAGGACCTGGCGCAGAAGAAGCGCGTCATCGTCATCGAGCACGACCTCGCCATCCTCGACTTCCTGACCGAGCAGGTCCACCTCGTCTACGGCGAGGAAGGCACCTACGGCGTCATCACCGCGGCGCGCAACGTCCGGCACGGCATCAACACCTACCTCACCGGCTTCCTGCCCGAGGAGAACATCCGCGTCCGCGAGGAGGCCATCCGCTTCGAGAGCCGCCCGCCGCGCCCCAAGTCCGAGCTCATCGACCTGCTGGACTTCCCGGCGCTGCACAAGGACCTGGGCTCCTTCAAGCTGGACTCGGAGCCCGGCACCATCCACCACGGCGAGGTGGTGGGCGTCGTGGGCCCCAACGGCACCGGCAAGACGACGTTCGTCAAGATGCTCGCCAAGGTCGTGCCCCCCGACGGCGACGTCAAGCTGCCGGACGTCAAGGTGAGCTACAAGCCGCAGTACGTCAAGGCGGACTACGAGGGCACGGTCAAGGAGCTGCTGCTGACGCAGGCGCCGGAGCTGCTCCAGGCCGGCTTCTACCAGTCCGAGATTGCGCGGCCGATGACCCTCAAGCCCCTCCTGGAGAAGGAGTGCGCGGCGCTCTCCGGCGGCGAGCTGCAGCGCGTGGCCGTGGCGCTCGCCCTCCACCGCGACGCCGACATCTACCTGCTCGACGAGCCGAGCGCCTACCTCGACGTCAACCAGCGCATCAACACGGCAAAGACCATCCGGCGCGTGATGGAGAAGAAGGCGAAGTCGGCGCTCATCGTCGACCACGACGTCTACTTCCTCGACCTGGTGGCGGACTCGATGATGGTGTTCGGCGGCGAGCCGGCGGTGCACGGCAAGGCGGGCGGCCCCTACCTGCTGCGCGACGGCATGAACCGCTTCCTCAAGGACGTCGGCGTCACGTTCCGCCGCGACAACGAGACGCGCCGGCCGCGCATCAACAAGCCCGACTCCCGCCTCGACCGCGAGCAACGTGAGGCGGGCGAATACTACTACGCCCCCGCCGAGGAGTAGGACGCCAGGCTACGCGCCGGGGGCGCGGGGCCGCGAACGCACCCGGTCGGCCACGGCGTGGACGATGGCCCACACCTGCGTGCCCAGGAGGAGCAGAAGCGCGACGGCCACGTGCAGGAGGCCGTCCAGGCTGTCCGTCCCCAGCCCGAGCGCGCCGAGCGCGGAGCGGGTGGCGGCGCCGAACCAGGTCTTGTCGCTCCCGTGCAGGAGCGCCAAGACGGCGAGGAAGGCCAGGGCCAGGGCGGCCCACGCCGCCGCCGTGAGGAGGCGGGTCCGCCGCGTCCCGGGCAGGCTCCACGCCAGCGCGAACGCCAGCGCGCCGACCAGGCCGACGAACCCGACCGCCACGCCGGCCACCACGAGGAACAGCGTCGCCATCCCCGACGAGAAGCAGTCGCTGCGCGGGGGGCACTCGACGGTGAACCCCGCCTCCAGCGCCCACCCCGCGGTCAGAAGCAGGAGGACGGTGCCGGACCCCAGCGGCACCAGCAGGGCGCGGCGTCCCGGCGCAGGCGTCACGGCCACCCATTCCGGCCGCGCTAGACAAGGGTGGCGGCGCCACCGCGACAAGGCTGAAGCCCCCTGCCCGGCCTCGCGGCGCGATGAACCTGGGGCTCCTGTCCCTGCGCATCGCCCTCGGGCTGCTGGTGGCCGTGGTGGCGGGCGGCGCCATCCTCTACACCACCGACTACGGCCTCGAGGCCGACGTGGTGGGCAAGGACTGCAGCGGCACCGGCGGCGGCGCGCCCGGCTCCCCGCTGCCCCTGGGGTCCCCCAGCGTGACGGTGAAGACCAAGCTCGGCGGCCTGCGCCACACCCAGAGCCTGCCGGCGCAGCAGTGCGCGGTGGTGCAGGTGGGCAACTTCGTGGTCTACCACGTCCGCAGCGCCCGCACCAGCGTCTACCAGGCCGAGGGCGGCTCCTGCATCTACGACTCCACCGGCGGCGCCGCCGGCTGCCCCTGAGCGGCGGCAGGCTCATCTCCGGGCGCGCAGGTCGAGAGGCGTGGCGGACGGCACGGCAGGCGAGGCGAAGGCGGGGAGGCCCTGGCGCGTCAACCTGGTCGGCGGACTCATCCTCATCGCAGTGGGGCTCTACGACCTGGCGGGCGGCGTGCGGCACAACTCGACGCTCGCCCCGCCCTACTCCTACGTCCTCGGCGGCGGCTCCATCCTGCTCGGCGCGCTGCTCGCCCTCGGGCTGCTGGACTGGCTGCGCCCGCGCCGCGCCTGAGCGCGAACGGCACGGTCATGTAGACGGGCCCGGGTTGCCGCGCATGGCCTCGTCGCTGACCAACAACCAGGTCACAGGCATCGTCCTCATCGTCCTGGGCGCCCTCGCGCTGGCGGGGTGGCTCAACGCCGCCGTCATCCTGGTCGCCGGCATCCTCCTCCTGGTGTACGGCATCGTCGTCCTGCTCGGCAAGGCGCGCTCCTCGCAGCTCATCGGCATCCTCTGCATCGTCGCCGGCGCCATCCTCCTCCTGGGCAAGCTGCCGTTCCTGGCGGGCATCATCGACGTCCTGATGACCATCATCGGCGTCCTGCTCATCGTCGTGGGCATCCTCAAGCTCCTGGGCAAGATGTAGGCCCAATCCCCCGCACCGCGAAGGCCGCGAACCCGGGGGAACATCCTCTGGTCCGCAGGGTTCGCACCCTTCGCGGCCGAGTGGGACCGAGACGACCGAACCCCCTATGTAGGAGCCGCCAGTCGCCGCCGCATGGCCCTCAAGGACGGCGACGTCGTCAGGTTCGACTACACGCTCTGGGTGGACGGCAAGCCCGTGGAGACCTCGCAGGAAGAGGTCGCCAAGGAGCAGGGCATCCACCGCCCCGGCCGCCGCTACCGCCCGCTCACCGTCAGCCTCGGCAGCCGCCAGATCATCCCCGGCCTGGAGTCGCACATCCGCAGCCACGGCCAGGTCGGCAAGCCAGTCAAGGCCGAGCTCTCCGCCGCCGACGCGTACGGCGAGCGCAGCGCCGACAAGGTGCGCGACGTCCCGATGGCGCAGTTCAAGAAGCAGAAGGTCGAGCCCCAGGTCGGCATGCAGCTCAGCCTGGAGGGCCAGCAGGGCGTCGTGACCCGTGTGGCCGGCGGCCGCGTCCGCGTCGACCTCAACCACGAGCTGGCCGGCAAGCCGCTCACCTACGAGTACACCCTCCGCGAGGTCGTCGCCGACGACAAGGCGAAGGTGGACGCGGTGCTGGACAACCTGTTCGCGCCCGGCTCCTACAAGGTCCTGGTGGACGACAAGGCCGTGAGCCTGGAGGTCCCCGAGGCCGCCAAGTTCGACCAGAACTGGATGATGGCGAAGTTCCGCGTCGTCGCCGAGCTGCGCGCCGCCACCCAGAAGAGGAAGGAGGTCCGCCTCGTCGAGGTCTTCCCGGTCTCCGAGGAGGAGCCGGGCCACGAGGGCCATGGACATGGCCCCGGCGAAGGGCACTGAGCCGGGGCGGACAGGGGCCTCATGGCTTCGCTCCGGCGCGAAGTGCCGGACGCGGGCCACGAGGGCCATGGACATGGCCCCGGCGAAGGCCACTGACGCCAACCCCTGGCCGCGCAGGGCGCGAATGTCCTGAAGACGGTTTTCCTCGCCCCTCGCAGGATTCGCGGTGACGCAGGCAAGCGATAGGCAATGCCTTTGAAGTTCCGCGGATGTCGCCGGGCCAATGCGCCGCTGGCTCACCGTCTCGCTCTCCATCCTGGCCGGCCTCCTGGTGGTCTACGCCGCCTACGCCTTCTTCGTCTCGCACGACAACGGCGACCGGGTCAACGTCACCATCCACGCTGGCGTCCACAAGGACGGCGCCAAGGCGGGCAAGATGTACTACCAGTGCACCAGCCTCTCCGGCCCCGGGGCGAGCAAGGACGACACCGACCAGTGCACCGTCACCGTGCACAAGCGCGACAAGGTCACCTTCACCGTCATCAGCGACGACGGCCCGGGCCGCACCCACGACTTCAAGCTCCTCGGCGCCCCCTACCTCCTCTACCCCGCCGGCATCGAGATGGAGATCGAGGACGGCAGCCAGAGCGGCACCTTCGTCGCGTGGGCCACCGGCGACTACACCTTCATCTGCGAGTTCGCCGGCCACGAGGACGCCGGCATGTGGGGCACCCTGCGCGTCCTGGACTGAGGCGCCATCCGCTGGTGCAGGCGAACCGAGAGGACGCAGATTCCACAGAGTGCAAGCTTCTCCTTTGGACGCGGACCCTCCGCCGAGGATGGCTCGGCGCCCGCACGCGTCCAGCCTCATAGTGAAGGCCCGTTGAGACTTTGTAGCACCCGCTTCCTGGCGGCGCGATGATGCGGCTGGGGGCCCACAACAGCATCGCGGGCGGGATGCACAACGCCGTCGCGGAGTGCCTCTCCATCGGCGGCGACACGATGCAGGTGTTCTGCAAGAACCAGCGCCAGTGGAAGGCCAAGCCGCTCGCGCCCGAGGACGTCAAGCTGTTCAGGGACGCCGTGGCCGCCGCGAAGGTGGGGCCGGTGATGGTGCACGACTCCTACCTCATCAACATGGCCCACCCCGACCCGGTGAAGCGCGAGGCGAGCCGGCAGGCGTTCCTGCACGAGCTGGAGCGCACCGAGGCGCTGGGCATCCCCTACCTCAACTTCCACCCCGGCAGCCACGTCCACGAGGACAAGGGCAAGCGCGACGACCGCGCCCACCGCGACACCTGCCTCGACAACCTGGCTGCCGCGATGGCGCAGTGCATCGACGAGACGCCCGGCTACAGGTGCCGGCTGGTCATCGAGAACGCCGCGGGGCAGGGCACCAACGTGGGCAACTCGTGGGAGG
>JBHELM010000233.1:0-7070 GCA_046352715.1 Thermoplasmatota archaeon
ATCCGGGCCTGCGCCATGCAACGGGGTTGAACGGGGGTGCAGCCGGTTCCTTGGTTCCACACGTAAGAGCGGGAGTTGAGCGTGCTGTTCTGGCTGATGAGCAGGACGGCTACCGACGCATCGCCGCTGTATGCAGCCCACTTGTCCATGAAGGTCGAACAGTCCGGCGACGATTCCAAATCGGTGCGCTCGGCCGTGGCGTTCTCTACCGCGAAGCTCGGCCCGCCAACTTGGCACGAAACCGTGGCGTTGTCACTGCTAGCATCATCAGCCCATCCCGCACAGATGCCCCGCCCGCTGTGCGCTTGAAGCTCGCTTCGCCCCACACAGGTGCCGACCGAAAAGCACGACGCAACAGCTAGGGGGCAGGTCGCTTTGCCCTCCACCGCGCTCGTGTTCTGGGCGCTCACCGACACGCCGACCTTGGCGTCGTCGCGGCACAAGAAATTGGCGGGGTCCGAGGCAGGGATGTCATAGCTTGACACTTCCTGGATGATGGTTCCATCCGCCGCAGGCTGTTGGTTCCGGGTCGGCTGGAAGCTCCAGACTTTGCCGTGCGACTCGACCGAGCCATACAACCCTTCAGGAGCAATCAGCATGGAGGCATGGCTGGAGGGGTCAGAGAGAAGGACTCCCTCGAACATGCGCCCCAGAAACGGCTTCTCGATGCGGTGCCCGTCGCTATCATAGGTGATATAGCTCCTGTTCCCCGCGAAGGCGTTGAATTCGGTCAGCAGGAGGGTCAGGCGGTCACCATTCGTTGCCGTGACCGTCAGGCGCCCTGATTCCGCCACCTGGTCTGCCAGATGATCCGGGTTTAGCGGGTATTGGTCCGATGTGCGGACCGCGCTCCCGTTGTAAGTCCCTTCTCCACCGTCCGGCGCCATCGCAAACCTGTCCATCGCGGGGCCTGGGCCGTGCGGCTCCAGGCTTGAGACTCCGAGAGCGGCGATTCCGGCGAGGGCCGTCAGAAGCCATTTTTCTTTCATGGGGTTTTCCCGTGCCATCCAGATTCTCTACAGAGGGAAGTCACACAATCCGCAATGGGCTCGACTACTTGAGGACGATTCTGGGTAAATGAAAATTGGAGCGCATCGGCGATGCCCGGACCGCCTCAAGCAGGGGAGGCTGGCTCACGGATGCCCGGCCAGGGAAGCTTCAACACAGCCGTGGCGGTGGGAGCGCTGCCTTCCATGGAATGGACGCTGCTTGACTACGGCGCCGGCAACCTGCACAGCCTCCGCCGTGCGCTGGAACGGGCGGGAGCGCGGCCATCCATCACCACCGACGCGGCGGACCTGGTGGACGCGAAGGTGGCGGTCCTGCCGGGCGTCGGCGCCTTCGGCCCGGTCATGCAGAGCCTCGCGGGGGCGGCGGAGGGGCTGCGGCGGCGCCACCGCGAGGGCCGCCCGACGCTCGCCGTCTGCATCGGCCAGCAGGTCCTGCACGCGGGCTCCGACGAGGCGCCCGGCGTCGCGGGGCTGGGCCTCCTGCCGGGCCGCGTCCAGCGCCTCCCCGCCAGCGCCGGCAAGGTGCCGCACATGGGGTGGAACACCCTCGACGTCGTGCGCGACGACCCCGTCCTGGAGGGGGTCCGGACCGGAAGCCACGTGTATTACGTCCACTCCTTCGCGTGCGTGCCCGGACCCGGCTGCCTGGCCGCCACCACCTACGGCCTGCGCTTCGCCGCCCTCGTGCGGCAGGGAGGCACCGTGGGGACGCAGTTCCACCCCGAGAAGTCCGGCCCCGTCGGCGCCCGCATCCTCGCCAACGTCGTGGCGGAGCTGGAGGCCGTGGCATGACCGACCAAACCACGAATTTCACGAATTGCACGAAGGACATTTTCCGGTTCGTGGAATTCGTGCAATTAGTGGTTCCACACGCAGGGGAGGCCCAGGCATGACCGTCGCGCCCTTCACGCTCTACCCCGCCATCGACCTGCGGCACGGCAAGGTGGTCCAGCTCGTCGGCGGCGACCCCGAGCAGGTGGCGCTGGAGCGCCCCGACGCCGGCGAGCAGGCGGCGCTGTTCGCGGAGGCGGGGGCGACCTGGCTGCACGTCGTCGACCTCGACGCGGCGTTCGGCGGCCGCAACCAGTGGCTCCACCTCGGCCGCATCCAGCGCGCCGGCCTGCGGCTCCAGTTCGGCGGCGGTGTGCGCAGCATGACGCAGGTGCAGCAACTCCTGGACCTCGGCGTCGAGCGCGTCGTCGTCGGCACCCAAGGCGTCCGCAACCCGGCTTGGCTGCGCGAGCTGGCGAAGGTCTTCCCCGGCCGCATCGTGCTGGCCATCGACTCCCGCGGCCGCGACGTGGCCGTCAAGGGCTGGACCGAGGCAACCGGCATCGACGCGGTGGAGCTGGCCGCCAGCCTCGACGACGCAGGCCTCGCCGGCTTCCTCTACACCAACGTCGAGAAGGAAGGCCGCCTCTCCGGCATGGACCGCGCCACCATCGCGGCCCTCCGCCACGCCGCCCCGCGCACCCCGCTGCTCGCCTCGGGAGGCATCACGAGCCTCGACGACCTGCAGTGGCTGAAGGAGGCCGGCGTGGCCGGCGCGGTCCTCGGCATGAGCGTCTACAAGGGCACCATCGACCTCGCGCAGGCCTTCGAGCGCTTCCCCCCGCCCGCCATCCCCGTCGTGCGCGTGCTGCACGCCCGCGAGGACTTTTTGGGGCAGGACGGCGGGGACGAGGACGACCTGGAGGAGCGGGAATGAGCCGCGCCGCCGGCGTCGGGGAGGTGGAGCGCAAGACCAAGGAGACGACGGTCGAGGTGCGGCTCGACCTGAACGGCTCCGGGCTCTACGACGTCGAGACGCAGAACCAGTTCCTCACCCACATGGCCGAGACCTGGGCGCGCTACGCCGGCTTCGACCTGCGCCTGCGCGCCAGCGGCGACCTCGACCACCACCTCGTCGAGGACGTGGCCATCGCGCTGGGGCAGGCGTTCCGCGCCGCGTTCGCCCTCGCGCCGTGCCAGCGCATCGCCTACGACGTCGTGCCGATGGACGACGCCCTGGTCCTGGTGGCCGTCGACCTGGTGGACCGGCCCTACTACGAGGGGATGCTGCCCATCCCGCTGTGGGAGCACTTCTTCCGCAGCTTCGCGATGGAGGCGCGCATCAACCTCCACGTCGACGTCCTGCGCGGCCGCGACACCCACCACTGCGTCGAGGCGGCCACCAAGGCGTTCGCCCGCGCCCTGCGCCGCGCCCTGGAGCCGCGTGACGAGGAGGTCTCCACGAAGGGCACCGTGCAGGCCAAGGTCACTGCGCCGGCGCCCGCCGCGGCGCACCCGAAGCGAGCGCACCGGCCCGCCGTCCCCGCCGCCAGCGCCCCGGCCCCGACTCCCGCACCCGCCCCCGCGCCAATCCCGGCACCCGCCGCTCCACCCATCCCCTCCCCCACCGCGCCCGCGCAGCCGTTGAGCATCGAGGACCAGGAGATGCTTGCGGCCGTCAACCGCGACCCCGCCGAGGAGGGCTGGGCGTGGCGCCGCGGCATCGAGGAGACCGGCGTCCGCAAGGCCGTGAAGGACCCGGAGAAGGGCGTCCTGGAGGTGCGCCACGTCGCCAAGGACGGCCGCCCCCGCCTCGAGGCCAAGGGCCGCAGGAAGAAGGTGGCCGCTCCCGACCCGGGCACCATCGTGGCGCCCGGCCTGCCCCCCAGGCCGCTCGACTCCGGCCCGCTGCCCGAGGGCCCCGAGACCGAGGAGGCCGGCGGCGCCCACGTCAAGCCCGAGAGCCTCGCCGCCGCGAGCAAGGAGATGCGCCACGGCAAGCTGCAGAAGCACGAGCTGCCCGAGGTCAAGGCCGCCAAGGAGCGCAACAAGGAGCTGCACGGCGGGGACGGCGAGGGGCGGGAGTGACCCTCGCCAAGCGCATCGTCGCCTGCCTCGACGTGCAGGGCGGCCGCGTCGTGAAGGGCGTGCGCTTCCAGGGCCTGCGCGACGTGGGCGACCCGGTGGAGCTGGCGGTGCGCTACGAGCAGGAGGGCGCCGACGAGGTCGTGTTCCTCGACATCGCCGCCAGCCACGAGGGGCGCGGCACCCTGTTCGGCGCCGTGCAGCGCACCGCGGAGGCGCTCTCCATCCCGCTCACCGTCGGCGGCGGCATCCGCACCCCCGACGACATGAAGGCGGCCCTCAACGCGGGCGCCGACAAGGTGGCCATCAACTCCGCCGCCCTCGCCGACCCCCGGCTCGTCACGGCGTGCAGCGAGCGCTTCGGCGCGCAGTGCGTCGTCCTCGCCGTCGACGCCAAGCGCGCGGCGCCCGGCCGCTGGAGCGCGTTCACCCACGGCGGCCGCCGCGACACCGGCCGGGACGTCGTGGCGTGGTGCCGCGAAGGGGCCCGGCTGGGCGCGGGGGAGGTCCTGCTCACCAGCATGGACGCCGACGGCACCGGCGCCGGCTACGACCTGGAGCTGACCGGCGCCGTGGCGCAGGCCGTCCCAATCCCGGTGGTCGCCTCCGGAGGCTGCGGCGAGGCCCGCCACATCGTGCAGGCCCTCCAGGCGGGCGCCGACGCCGCCCTGGTGGCCAGCCTGTTCCACGAGCGGAGGGCAACCGTCAAAGAGGCCAAGGCCCTCGTCGCGAGCGCAGGTCTGGCGGTGCGACCATGACGAAATCGCGCAAGGTCCGTGTGGCGGGCAAGGCCGGCAAGCCGCAGAAGAAGGCGCGCAGCCACCCCAAGCCCAAGGTGCACAAGTTCAGCCGGAAGCCGGCCCGCAAGCCGGAGCCGAAGGCCGAGGCGAAGCACGAGCCCAAGGAAGCGAAGGCCGCGCCCAAGGGCATGGCCGCCCGCCTTGCCGCCATGGCCGCCGCCAGCGCGTCGATGCAGGACGAGCCGGAGCTGGCCCAGTCGCGCAAGGGCCCCGTCACGGTGGACCCCTTCGGCGAGGTCGAGGAGGCCCCGCGCCCCGCGCCCGCCGCACCGCCGCCCGCGACGTCGCCGCCCCCCAGCCACTCCCCATCCCACTCCCCTGCGCCGGCGCTGCCCCCCAAGATGTCGGCCCCGACCCCGGCGCCCCCGCTTGCGCCGCCGCCCACCCAGGAGCCCGGCGACGGCATCCAGGTCGTCGCCAAGGGCCCCAGCAAGTTCACCCTCGAGGACCTGGAGCTGCTCAAGTCCGCCATCAAGGTCAAGGGCGGCGGTCAGGTCATCGACGGCATCAACTTCGAGGAGCTCAAGTGGGACGCCGAGGGGCTCATCCCGGTCATCGCGCAGGACCGCCGCACCGGCGCCGTCCTCATGCTCGCGCACACCAACAAGGAGACGCTGGAGCAGACGCTGCGCACCCGCAACATGACCTACTGGAGCCGCAGCCGCAACAAGGTGTGGGTCAAGGGCGAGGAGTCGGGCCACGCCCAGCGCCTCGTCCAACTCCACGTGGACTGCGACAAGGACGCCATCCTCGCCGTCGTCGACCAGGAGGGCCCCGCCTGCCACCGCGACACCGGCACCTGCTGGACCGAGGAGCGCGCCATCCCCGTCGCCAGCTTCCTGGGCGAGCTGGACCGCATCATCGCGGACACCGCCAAGACCCCGCGCGCCGGCAGCCACACCAGCAAGCTCCTCGCCGAGCCCATCGAGGCGCTCAAGAAGTTCGTCGAGGAGGCCAACGAGGTCACCCGCGTCCTGCAGGGGAAGCCCAACCCGGACCCCCTGGAGCACGAGGCCGCCGACGTCCTCTACCATCTTCTCGTCGCCTGCCGCACCAAGGGCGTCGGCCTCGACAAGATCGTCACCGAACTCTACGCCCGCCACATGGCGGACCAGGTCAAGCACTGACCACGGAGGGCGCGTCCAACCCACCCGCCCGAGGAGATGACCTGCGCGCGGCCAGTGGCTCCCCGGCCGCAAGCATTGATAGGCCCGTGCCCGTGTGCGGCGGCGTGGACGGGGAGCGCCCCAGCGTCGACCAGTACTTCATGGACATGACCCACCTCGTCAAGGCGCGCGGCACCTGCCCCCGCCGCCGGGTGGGGGCGGTCATCGTGAAGGACAAGCGCGTGCTGACGACGGGCTACAACGGCGCGCCGCGCAACTTCCCGCACCCCATCGACGTCGGGTGCCTGCGCGACGAGCTGCAGATCCCGCGCGGGATGGTGGCGGACATCTGCCCCTGCCTGCACGCGGAGCAGAACGCGATCCTGCAGGCCGCGACGACGGGCGTCAGCATCGAGGGCGCCGACCTCTTCTGCACGACGCAGCCCTGCACCCAGTGCAGCCGCATGGTCGCCAACTGCGGGATGCGCCGCGTCGTCTTCGAGGAGGAGTACCCCGACCCGCTCGCCGTCGGCATCCTCACCACCGCCGGCGTCGAGCTGTGGCGCTGGGACGCGCAGGCGAAGGTGGCGCGCCGCGTCGAGCGCCCCAACACGTTCGAGCAGGCGCAGGACGAGTTGCGCCGCCGCCACCGCGAGGGAACCCTCCTGTCCACGCCACGGCCAGGCCAGTTGCCGATGCACACCGGCGCCCTGCCGACGGCGCACCCGCCGGCTCCAGACGTTGAGGGGGAGCAAGACGCGGAGACCGCGGGCCGCGCCGGCATCCGCGACGTGACCGGCGACCCCCGCCGGCAGGAGATGCTGCGGGCGATGGCGAAGGAGAAGGCGGAGCGGCGCCGGAAGCAGCAGGAAGAGAGCGCACGCGGCGAGCCGCGCGGCGTCAAAGACGCTTGAGGGGGACTCCCAGGTTGGCGCCTCCAGGCCCTGCGCTGCGTGGGTTGGCGTGCCGCGGGCCGGTTTCGGCGTAACCGCGGACGGCGCGGAAGGCTTACCTCCGTGTTCTCCGCGACTTCCGCGGTTCGTTGGTGCTTCGACGCTCCGGCGACCACGGATGGAACGAATTGCGCTTCAACCGCGAACGGCGCGAAAGACAGGGAATTTTCCAGGTTTCGCGGACTTCGCGGTCAGTGGGGCGGTCGGCCGCTCATGCCTTGGCGATGCGGTCCAGCAGCGCCCCGACGCGGGCGCGGAACTGCTCCAGCGTGCCGTCGTTGACCACCATCTCGTCGGCGAGGGCGATGGTGCGGGCGATGCCCCAGCCCATCTCGCGCTCGTCGC
>JBHELM010000234.1:0-6261 GCA_046352715.1 Thermoplasmatota archaeon
GGGGGGCGGGGGGGCGGCGGGGGTGGCTTTCCCCTGGGGACGGGCGGTGGAGGTCATGGCGGTCTCGCCGAAGGCGGCGCTATGTAAAGCCTTGCAGCGACGGGACTGGCCTCCTGGGCGCGCAGGCCGGAAAGAGGCCGACCTGTCCAGCAGACATGAACATGTCAAGTGTGGGCTGAACCTTGCCCCTCAGGCGGTCTGCGACTGCACGACCGTGATGACGCCGGTCATGCTGGGGTGGACCTCGCAGTGGTAGTGGAAATTGCCTACCTCGCCGAAGGTGAAGTCGAAGGTGCTGTGCGCGAGCGAGGTCATGCAGCCCGCGCCAGGGCAGGCGACGCCGCCGTCGGAGGAGAACTTGCCGTCGTCGGAGGCCACCGAGTGGGGGGTCGTGCCGTCCTTGTGGACCCAGTGGACGGTGTCCCCTTTCTGGATGGTCAGGGTCCCGCCCACGAAGGCGTTGCCCTGGATGTCGACGTTGAACGTCTTGGCGGCGCGTGGCCCGGCGGTCGAGGTGCCGGACGCGGTGGTGGCCGGGGTCTGCGTCGAGGCGGCGGTCCCCGACGCGGGCGCGTTGCCGGTGTCCTGCGGCTGCGGGGCGATGGTGTCCTGGGTGTTGCCCGTGCAGCCGGCCAGGGCCAGGGCGAGGAGGAGGGCGGGCAGCAGGGCGCGCATGGCCGGGCATCGCCGCGGCTGACTTAGCCTGATGCGTCCTGCCCTACGGCGCCATCGTCATGTTCGCCGGGTGCGGCAGGACGCGGACGGTGCCGGTCATGCCGCTGTGGACGCGGCAGCTGTAGGTGACCGTGCCCGCCTTGTCGAAGCGGTGGGTGTAGGTCTGGCCGCCCACCATGCAGACCTGCGACAGCGGGACGCCGGCCGGCACCGTGGAGGCGCAGTTCGGGTTGGAGTCGAAGGAGCCGTCGTCGGCCACCACGTTGTGGGGCACCGTGGCGCCGTCTTGGTGGGTCCAGGTCACCGAGTCGCCCTCGTAGAGGTCGACCGTGTCGGGCACGAACTTGTTGCCCTTCATCGCCACGTCCACCGTCTTGGCCATCATGTGGTTGTGCTCCATGCCCGGCATGGTGCCGGTCGTGGTCGTGGTGGTGGAGCCAGCGCAGCCGGACAGGGCAAGGGCCAGCAGGGCGGGGAGGAGAAGACGCTGCATGCTGCGCACGAGCCGGCCGTGCTGATAGGGTTTGCCTGCGCGCCGCACCGAGGAGCGACCGCATTTCCTTATAGGACATTAGGTGCTATAGCAACCTGCATGGGAACGACCGTCTGGGTTGACGACGCCACCCGGCGGGACCTGCGCCGCCTCCAGCAGGAGTTGGGAGCACGCTCCGCCAACGACACCATCCGGCGTCTCCTCGACCGCCCCGCCCTGGACGCCCGCACCCTCTTCGCGCTGCACCGGGACGCCATCCAGGCCGTCCTGAAGCGCCACCGGCTGCGGCGCCTCGTGGCGTTCGGCAGCCGGGCGCGTGGCGACGCCTCCCCCACCAGCGACCTCGACTTGGCCGTGGAGGCGGCACCGCGGGCCGACCCGCTCGCCGTCCTAGCCGCCGAGGCCGACCTAGAGCAGGTGACCGGACTGCGCGTCAACCTGGCCGAACTGCCCAATCCACGCCTGGAGGAGGCCATCGCGCGGGAGGGCGTGCCCTTTGCCCCACGATGAGCGCCGGCTCCAGGACATCCTCGACTGCGCAGAGGAGCTTTCCGGCTACCTTGACGGATGTGGCCTGGAGGAGTTCCTGGAGGAGAGGATGCGGCAGCGGGCCGTCGAGCGCCTGCTGACGGTCATCGGCGAGGCGGCGAAGCAGCTCACGGACGAGGCCCGGGCCGCCATCCCGCAGCCCTGGCGGGAAATCATCCGGTTCCGCGACAAGGGCATCCACGCCTACGACTCCCTGTCCCCGGAGCGGCTGTACCGCATCGCCACCGAGTCCATTCCCGCGCTGGAGGCGGCGGTTGGGACTTACCGCAAGCGCCACGGGGCGGCCAAGGCTGGATGACCTCACTTCTGGCAGTCCCGTCCCGGCTCCGCCGGCGCCGGCGGGCCCCAGTGCAGCACGTAGATGGGGTTGTTGGCGAGCTGCGCGCCCGTCGCCGCGAAGACCTGGCACTGCGGCTGCGCGGCGGACCCGTTGCCCTCCCGGAAGGCGGCGTCCATCGCCTGGGCGAGCTTGTCGGTGTCGCCGCTGCTGTGCGAGAGGAGCAGCCAGGCGCTCGCGTGCCCCCGCGTCGCGTTGGCGGCCTCGGCCAGCCCGGCGGCGCTGGTGTCGCCGGTGCGGTGGACCGGGATGGCGGGGTTGCGCGCGTAGTAGTTGTAGGCGAGGAAGACGTTGGGGCCGTTGATGACGACCGCCGTGTCCGCGCCGCTGTTGGCCTCCACGTAGGCGGTGACGTCGCGCCACGGCTCCTTGGCGGGCTCGTCGTAGTAGGTGAGCAGGCCCGGGGTTGCGATGGCCACGAGCGCCGCCACCGCGGCTGCCTGGAGCGGGACCGCCTTGAGCCGCCCGATGCCGGCGCCGGCCAGCAGGAGGAACGGCGCGAGGGCGGGGATGAGGGCGCGGCTGATGAAGGCGGGCTGCGCGACGCTCGCCTCGATGAACGGGATGAAGACGCTGGACAGCAGCCACGCGACCAGCAGGAGAACCTTGGCGGCGGGGTAGTCGCGGCGGTCGGTGTCGTCGGGGTTGCGCTCGCGGTTGAGGCCGCCGAGGCGGCTGCGCGCCAGGCCGTTGGCGACGAAGGCCCACAGCAGCCAGGCGGCGAGCGCGGGGCCGGTGAAGCGGGCGAAGGTGCCGACGACGGTGAAGTCCGGCCCCACGCCGGAGTCGAGGCCGAACGCGGGCTTGGGCATCCAGTAGCCGGCGTTGAGGCGGTCGAGCTGCCCGAGCAGGCCGCCCAGCCAGGGCAGGTAGAGCAGCCCGACGCCGCCGAACGCCAGGCCCCAGCGGACGAGGTCGCCCTTCAGCGGCGCGACGCTGCGCGCACGCGACCACTCCATCGCGAAGGCGACGGCGCGGTGGAGGCCCTGCGCGACGATGACGAACAGCCCCGAGTTGTGGACGTACGCCAGCGCCGCCGTGGCCAGGACGTAGTAGGCGAGCGCGCCCCGGGTGCGGCCCGCGTAGAGCCGCCAGTAGGCGTGCATCGAGAAGACCGCGAGCGCCAGGAGCAGGGAATAGCTGCGCGTCTCCTGCGCGTAGTAGAGGGCGAAGCTGGAGACCGACAGCAGGATGGCGGCATTGAGGCCGGCGCGGCGGCTGAACAGGTCGCGGCCCAGCAGGTAGGTCCCACCCACGGCGGCGACGCCCGCCACGGCGGAGAGCCCGCGCACGGCGGCCTCCGAGCGGCCGAAGGCCAGCATCCAGTTGTGCAGGAGCATGTAGTACTCCGGCGGGTGGAAGTCGCGGATGCGGGCGATCTCCACCAGGAAGCCGTAGTCCTGCGAGGACCAGTCGATGGAGTACGCCTCGTCGAGCCAGATGCTCGCCGCCCCGATGCTGTGGAACCGGAGCGCGGTGGCCACGGCGAGGACCAGGCCGACGGCGATGGGCCAGCGCCACTCCCACGCCTTCGCCTGCCACGGCGAGAGGGTGCGGGTCGGCTGCTTGCGGCGCTTGGCCATGCGGCTCGATTCGAGGACGGGATAAAAGTTGGATTGAAGCCGTCACTCCCGTCCAAACCACGGATTCCACGGATTGCACGGACAATGGACGAATCCGCGTCATCCGTGGAATCCGCGGTTTGGTCGGTCTACGTCGTCTTGAGGATGCCCCCTCTCCGGCCGCCTGTGGCCGCCGGAGGGTCCGGCCGCTTCGCAGCCTGGGCCTTTCGAAAACGCCGCTCGCTGCCGCTCACGTCGTTTTCAAAATGCCCAGCGTCGGCTCGTAGACGAGGCCCTTGTCCATCAGGCGGTTGAGCGCCTCCTCGACGTCCTCCGCGGTGACGCCGCCGACGGCGCTGGCCTGCAGGATGTCGTCCCAGCGGGCGCCCTTCTGCCCTTCGAGCCTCTGCACGTTGGCGAGGACGCCATTGTCCAGCGCCTCGGTGGCGGCCTCGGCGGCCGCGTCGGGCTTGGGAGCGGGGGTCGGCGGGCGCCAGGTGGACGCTGGGGGGTCTGCGGGGGCGGCTTGCTGGGGCTGCGGAGCGAAGCCGGGGACCTCGCGCTTCTCCAGCCGCACGACCGGGACCGAGCCGCCCGGCAGGAGAGGGGTGACGCACTGCTTGACGGCGTGGGCGAAGCGCTCCACGTCGGTGAGGCCGTAGTGCTGCTGGGCCAGCAGGGCGCCCTCGGCGACGGGCTTGGCGATGCCGCGCCCGGTCAGCGCCTCCAGGGAGGACTGCGGCTCGATGCGGACGGCGCGCACGGCGTCGAGGCGCTCCTTGGTGCGGCGCGCGGTGTCGAGCAGCCACTGGTCGCGGGTCGCCTCGTCCACCACGGCCACGGTCTCGGGCCGGATGGAGACGAAGACGCTGCCGGGCTCCGGCTCGTAGGTGCGCGCCTTGCCGGTGACGGCGACGAAGCAGGGGGTCTTGCCCTCCAGCGCGGCGATGGCGGCGGCCGCCTCGGGCTGGTAGTTGCCGGCGTAGACCGAGAAGACGCCGCTGGGGTCGCTGATGCGGGCCCGCCACACCTCGCCGGACTCGCCCACCGGCTCGACGTCGGTGCAGACGCCGACGACGTGGACGCGGTTGACCTTGGCGCCGAGGGGGGTGACGAGGAAGGAGGGGTCCTTCTCGCCCTGGCCCTTGATCTCGTGGCGGCTGGCGTTGAACTCCAGGGCGAAGGCGCGGTGGGCGACCTCGCGCTGGAAGCCCCTTGGCTTCTCGTCGCTGGGCGCGGGGGGGAGGAAGTTGCCATGGGTCGCGGTCGCGGCCATCACGCGCCACCCCCGAGGTTGGCGAGGATGCCCTGCGCGAAGGCCACCTTGTCGTCGCCGTGCGGCTTCATGCTGCGCGCGATGAAGGTCATGCCGTACTCGTCGCTGAGGGCGTTGCCACGCACGGCGAAGACGCGCGAGGTGAGGCGGTCGCGCAACTGGTCGCGGATGAGGTCGGGCCGGAAGGCGTCCTGCGCCTCCTTCTTGGCCCGCTCCAGGTCCTTGCCCAGGAGCTGCTCGGTGAGCTCGCGGCCCGCCACGAGCTGGACGGCGCCGGTGCCGTCGTCGAGGATGCCCTTGACGCGCAGGTCGGGGACGCCGCCCTCCACCTTGTTGTGGATGCGGCACACGCCGCCGGCCAGGACGCGGGTGCAGCCGGGGGTGGGGCAGCGCAGCACCAGGCCGGAGCCCTCCTTGACCTCCAGCAGCGTGGCGACCACCTGGACGTCGCTGCCGCCGCCGCGGGCGAGCAGGTCGCGCAGCAGGGTGGGCGCGCGCACGTCGAGCGATGCCGCGTCGGGAAGCTCCTGGGTGGCGGGGGAGATGCGGGCGTCGGCGTCGAAGGTGAACTGGGGGACGCCGCGGTAGGCGCGCACGTAGCCGCCCTCGATGGTGACGGCCTGCCCGGCGCTGAGCTGGGGGTCGCTCCAGGCGGAGAACTCCACCTTGCCGCTGGCGTCGGCGATGCTGCCGCCCCACACGGTCTTGGGCTGGCCCTGCACCGTCACCTGGCGGGGCGCCACCTCGAGGACGCGGCCGGTGATGCGGATGCCGCGCAGCCCCTCCTTGAGGGAGGCGATGGGGACGTCGCTGTAGGTGGTCGGGGTGCGGGGGAGCTCCTCGGGGGCGAGCTTGGTGAGCTTGGTGCGGTCGCCGAAGTTGACCTGGGCCTGGTTGTTGAAGGTCTTCGTGTAGGCGCCCTCGATGGCGAGGACGTCGCCTTTCTCGAGCCCCTCCAGGGGGCGCCAGGAGGTGTAAGGGGCGGTGCCGGTCTCGTCGCCGAGCAGGCCGACGGTGATCTCCTTCTGCTCGCCACGGGCGTTGACGGGCCGGGTGTTGAGGCTCAGGATGCGGGCCTTGAGGTTGACGAAGGGGCTCTGCGGCGGCAGGCTGGCGAGCGGGATGCGCTCCTGGCTGACCGGCGCGGGGGCGGCGCCGCCTGCGGGCCGGGGGGTGTTGGGGAGGGCCCCGTGGTGGCGCAGGATGGTGCGCACGGCCTGGTCGGCGGGGACGCCGTAGTCGAGGTACTTCTGCAGCTCGTCGCGGATGTCGGCCTCGTCGAGGTCGGCGGCCTTGGGGCCGAGGGCGCGCTTGATCTGCTCCACGTAGGGGGCGGGGTCGATGCTCTGTTGCATGGTCTCACGCGGCC
>JBHELM010000235.1:0-4567 GCA_046352715.1 Thermoplasmatota archaeon
ATGGTGAACTGCCCGGCGTCGATGACTAGGTCGCCTGCTGCCGCCTGAAGGGTGCCTTGAATCAGCACAGTCGCCGCTGCAATGTGGCCCGCTGCGACAATCGTGGTTCCGGCAGGCACCAGAAACTCGGTGGGCGCGGGGTCGGCATGTGCGAACGGCAGCACCGCCAACAAGAGGATGCCTGCTAGGAATGGCACGGTGCCGCGCAGCGTTCGCGTTTTCCCTTTCGATTGCTTGGTTAGGTTGTCCATAGGTTCACTTCTGGTACTTGCATTCCTACTTCCTGCGCGCGTCGAACAAAGCATCCCATTAACGCCTTCTGGTCCAATCAGGAACATTCGCAGGCTGGGCCTGAAGCGGGCGGCCCGACTCCGAACTCCAGCACCCTGAGGCGCAAACCTACCCACTTGCTTCGCTATGCAGCCAGCTTGCGCTTCATCAGCCAGATCGACAGCACCGGGAACGCCACTGCCGCCACCAGCAGGTAGAGGACCGGAGCCAGGGGGATGGCCAGCGGCTCGCCGAGCGAGAGGGGGCGCATCACGAGGACGGCGTGGGTCAGCGGCAGGAGTTTGGCGAGGAGTTGCGCCGCCGGCGGGAGCTGCGCGAGCGGGAAGAAGGTGCCCGCGAACAGCAGCATCGGCGTCATGAAGAGGTACATCGCGAAGGAGAAGCCGTCGATGCCCTTGACGAGCGCGCTCCAGCACAGGCCGATGCCGGCGAAGACCATGCCGACCAGGAGCGCGACCGGGACGACGAGGGGGACCATCGCCCACGGCAGCAGGCCGAACAGCGCCACGACGAGGGACATCAGGAACGCGTTGACGGCGGCCTTGATGGCGGCCCACACCAGCTCCCCCACCAGGACGTCGTCCAGCGTCATGGGCGTGGCCGTGATGGCGTCCCAGGTCTTCTGGAACCACATCCGGATGAACGAGTTGTAGGTGGTCTCGCCGAACGCCACCTGCATCATGGTGATGGCGAGGATGCCCGGGGTGACGAACTGGCGGTAGCTGACGCGGTGGCCGAAGCCGTCGTCGAGGCCGTTGATGAGCATCCCGACGCCGACGCCGAGGGAGAGCAGGTAGAGCAGCGGCTCGATGAGCGGCGGGATGAAGTTGGTCTTCCAGGTCTTGAGGTAGACGTCGCGGTTGCGCTGCACCATCGACCAGGCGCCGCGGGGGTCGACGTCGAGCGGCGGCACCGGGGCCTTGCTGTTGCGCTGCTGCACGGTGGGCCAGTCCGCCATGCTACGCGCCTCCGGCCGACCAAGCCACGGATTCCACGGAGTGAGCGTTTCCCTGCCGGGTTCCTGGCGAACCGCTGATTGCGCGGATGACGCCGATTCTTCTCCCAGGAGGGCCAACATCCGCGTCATCCGCGAAATCCGCGGTTTGGTGGTGGGCCAGGTCACAGAAGGAAAAATCCGTGGTTTGGTGGGGTCTAGTCACGCAGCGCCCTCCCGGTGAGGCGGAGGAACACGTCCTCCAGGGTCGCCCGCCGCCGGATGACCTCGCCGATGCCGAGGCGGGCCTGCAGGTCGGGGATGGCGGCCACCGCCTGGTCGCCGTAGCCGATGACGCGGTCGGGCAGGCGCTCCGACGGCACGCCGAGGGCCTTGAGGGCGTCGGCGCAGCGGGCGACCCGGCCGCCGTCCTCGCTCCAGCCGGTGACGAACTCCACCGCCTCGCCCTGGGTGTGCTTCTGGATGAGGTCCTTGGGCGCGCCCTGCTCCAGGATCTTGCCCTGGTCCATGACCACGAGGCTGTCGCAGAGCTGCTCCGCCTCGTCCATGTAGTGCGTGGTGAGCAGGATGGTCTTGCCCTGCCGGCGCAGGCTCCTGATTTTTTCCCAGATGGTGTGGCGCGCCTGCGGGTCGAGCCCCGTCGTCGGCTCGTCGAGGATGAGCAGGTCCGGGTCGTTCACCAGGGCGCGCGCGACGGTGAGGCGCCGCTTCATGCCGCCCGACAGCGTGGGGATGAGGGCGTCGCGCTTGTCGGCGAGCTGCACGAACTCCAGCAGGCGGTCGGCGCGCTCCGTGGCCTCCTTGGCCGGGATGCGGAAGAAGCGCGCGTAGGTGGTGAGGTTCTTGTGGACGGTGAAGTCGGGGTCCAGGTTGTTCTCCTGGGGAACCACGCCGACGCGGGCCTTGACCTTGCGCGCCTCCCGGGTGGCGTCCATCCCCAGGACCTGCAGGCTGCCGCCGGTCGGCGTGCTCTGCGCCTGCATCATCCGGATGGTCGTCGTCTTGCCCGCGCCGTTGGGGCCCAGCAGGCCGAAGCAGGTGCCCGTCGGGATGGCGAGGCTCACGCCGTTGACCGCCGCGAGGTCGCCGAAGCTCTTGCGCAGGTCCTTGGCCACGACGGCGTCCACGCCGGCCGGACCCGGGGCCGGCTCTTGAACGTAGGCGCAGGGGGCGGACTGGCCAAAGTGGCCCTCTCACGGTCCAAGTAGCCCTTGCGTGGTGCCGGCGCGATGGACTGGACCGGCGCCAGCAAGCCCTTCGCGACCCTCCCCGCGGCCCCGCCGCGCCAGGAGGCTCCCCCGACCGTCGGCGTCAAGGAGACGAAGGCGGCGGCGCATCCCCGCACGGCCGTCCTGGTGGTCCATGGCATCGGCGAGCAGAACCCGTTCCAGACGGTGGACGCCTTCGCGCGCGGGCTGGCGGCCTACCACGAGGCGGAGGGGCGCAAGGTGGAGTTGCGCCACGCGCTGGCCGAGCGGCGGGACGCGCAGGGCGACCCGTGGCTGGAGAACTTCGTCGAGCTGCGCCTGGAGGACGGGACCGCGCTCGACCTGCACGAGTACTACTGGGCCCCGCTCACCGAGCAGCGCATGAAGGGCGGCGACGTGTGGCAGTGGTTCCGCAAGGCCATCCGCGGCGCGGAGCGGCTCAAGGAGGTGGACCGCGGGCTCTACGAGAGGTCGTTCGTCGTCGGCAAGGCGGCGCGGCGGCTCTTCAAGCTCGGCTGGGTGGTCACGCGCGTCCTCTACCCGCTGTGGTGGCTGCTGTCCCACCTCTCCAGCCTGCCGGGCCTCTCGCCCATCTCCCGCGGGCTCGACCTGGCGGGGAAGCTGGCGCTGCGCGGCTACGTCGAGGACGTGGCCATCTACACCAGCATGGACGCCAAGTCGCAGTACTTCGAGGTCCGCACCCGCATCCTCGCGCACGCCCAGGCGCTGCTGATGGACCTGCTGCGCGACCCGCGCTACGACCGCGTCGTGCTGGCCGGGCACTCGCTGGGCAGCGTCATCTCCTACGACGTGCTCAACCGCCTCCAGGTGCGGGCCAGCGCCGTGGACGGCATGGTCGGCCTGGAGAAGCTGAAGCGCGGCGGGCTCGTCACGTTCGGCTCGCCGCTCGACGAGGTTGCCTTCTTCTTCCTCGAGCACGCCGAGCCGGCGGAGTGGGTGCGGCGGGGCATGATGCACGACCTGCACTCCTTCCGCGCCGTCGACACCCGCCCCCTGGCCGACCGCCGCCTCGCCTCCCCGGTCAAGGACGTCTGGGACGGGATGCCGTGGCGCAACTACCACAGCCCGCACGACCCCATCAGCGGCAGCCTGGAGCTCTACTCGCCCGTCACCAACGTGGAGCGGCCCTACCCGCGCCACTCCGCCATCCGCGCCCACCTCGCCTACTGGGAGGATGTGGAGTTCTACCGCGACGTCGACCGGAGGTTCCTGCGCCCCGCACAAACTCCATGAGCCCCCTCCCTGTCGTGAGCGCATGCACAAGCTCGCCGCCCTCCTGGTGGCCCTGCCCCTCCTGGCCGGCTGCCTGAGCGCGCCCACCGACCCGCAGCGGCAGGCCGCCCAGGCGCTTGCCCAGGAGTCCGTCCTCTACGACGCCGTCGAGGCGAAGGTCGGCGCCCCCATCGGCGAGGAGGGCAACCTGCCCGGCGTCCCCGACCAGGTCAACCTCGCCCGGCTGGCCGCGCTGACGGGGCAGGAGGGCCGCACGCCGCAGGCCGCGGAGGGCTACGTGGAGACCGCCGTGAAGGGCGGCTACGCCTACCTCTGCCGCACCGGGCCGGAGCAGGGGCTCGTCATCTTCGACGTCCACGACCCGGCGCACCCCACGTACGTCTCCGAGCTGCCCCTCGACGCCGGCTTCGAGGCGGACATCGAGGTCAGCGACGACGGCCACTGGGGCTTCTGGGAGACGCAGCGCCAGTACCTCTCCGTCCCCGGCGTCCCCGACCCCACCTCCCCCGGCTCCATCCTGCCGCACGGCATCAGCATCCTCGACCTCTCCGACAAGGCGCACCCGCGCTGGGCCGGCTTCCAGCCCGTTGCCCCCGACGGCCCGCACAGCATCACCTACGCGAACGTGAACGGCCGGCATCTCGTGCTGCTGAGCTGCTACGCCTTCGCGTACGCGTACGAGGACGTCGAGGTTCCCAAAGCGCAGCGCCTGGAAATCACGGAGCTGGACACGAGCACACCGGTGCCGACGCTGAAACTCCTCGCGAGCTACGTCGAGCCCGGCGCCGAGCACCCGCCCCCCGGCGTGCCGGGGAACTTCCCGCACGACGTGAGCGTGAGCGTCCACCCGATCACGCAC
>JBHELM010000236.1:0-4391 GCA_046352715.1 Thermoplasmatota archaeon
GCCTCCTGCATGAAGATCTGCAGCAGGTAGCGCCCGTCGCGGCCGTCGACCAGGATGCGGCGCCGGCGCAGCTCCTCGATGTCCTCCTTGAGGTTCGTGACGGCGCGCTCCGCGAGGCGGGCGGGCAGCATCCTGTAGTAGGCGTCGGGGGTGTCGAGGAACTTGAGGCCGGCCTGCGCCATCTGGGGGATGACGTCCATGATGGCGCGGGTGGAGAAGGCGATGTGCTGCACGCCGGCGCCCCGGTTGTCCTCGACGTACTTGGCGATCTGGCTGGCGTAGTAGTTGGGCCGCAGCGGCTCGTTGGTGGCGAGCTTGACGTTGCAGCTCGGGTCCCACATCACGACCGACTGCAGCCCGCTGCCGCCGGCCATGTCGGGCTTGCTGTCGCGGGTGTGGAAGCGGATGTCCCAGAAGTGCTCGAAGCCCAGCACGTCGCGGGTCCAGTGGACGAAGCTGCGCATCTCGCGGGTGTTGGAGGTGACGTGGTCCATGTGGGTGAAGCGGTGGCGGTTGCGGCCGGGGCTGCCGACGATGGGGCTCAGGCGCGGGTCGACGGCGCCCTGCGTCTTCTCGCCGGGGGCGTCCTCGGCGGCGACGGGGCCCTCCTTCTCGAGAAAGCGGTATTCGACGTCGCCGAGCGGGGTAGCGTTGGCCAACCAGCGGTCGCCGGGCCTGCCCTGGACCTCGCGGAGGACGTTGGCGCCGCGCTGCTCCAGCGTCTTGGCGGCGTGGTCGAGGCTGGCGACGCGGAAGGTGATGGCGCGCACGCCGTCGGGGTGGGCGCGCAGGAAGCGGGCGGCGTCGGAGTCCTTGCGGGCCGGCGCCGAGCACTGCACGCGCACGCGGGCGGCGTCGAAGACGAGCGCCGACTCGCCCGTCTCCTCGGTGTGGCGGGGGCTCGACTGGGCCGTGGCCGCGAAGTCCATCCTCTCCGCGTAGAAGCGCCGCGAGCGCTCCAGGTCGTGCACGACGAAGTCGATGTGGTCGATGCCGTGGATGCCGAGGTTGCGCAGCTCGCCCGGGGCCATGTGCGAACCGACGGCTTCTGGAAGATGAAGCTTCCCAACGGGGGACAGGCGAAAGGTCCCTGGGGAGCGTCGCCGCAGGGCCTGCGTGACAAGGAGCGTTTCGAGTCGGAGCGCCTGGCCGGCTGGTTCGGGCGCCTGTGAACGGGGACGCGCTTTCCGGCCGCGCTCAGGCCAGGCGCCCGCCCAGCACCAATCCAGCGATGGTGAAGTAGAGCACCAGCCCGGAGACGTCGACGAGGGTGGCGACGAGGGGCGCGGAGGCGCTGGCGGGGTCGAACCGGAGGGCGCGCAGGACGAACGGGAGGCTCGACCCGCTCAGGGTGCCCCACGCCACGACGCTCACGAGGCTGAGGCCGACGGCGATGGCGAGGCGGGCGGCATCCTCGCCGTAGGAGCCGAAGAGGCCGTGCCAGAGCAGGATGCGCAGGATGCCGATGGCGGCCAGGATGCCGCCGAGGGCGAGGCCGGCCAGCAGTTCGCGGCGCACCACGCGCCACCAGTCGCGCAGGCGGACCTGGCCGAGGCTGAGGGCGCGCACGATGAGGGTGCTGGCCTGGCTGCCGGAGTTGCCGCCGCTGGAGATGATGAGGGGGATGAAGAGCGCCAGCACCACGGCGTGGGCGATCTCGTCCTGGTAGGCGCCCATCGCGCTGGCGGTCAGCATCTCGCCCACGAACAGCAGGGCGAGCCAGCCGGCGCGCTTGCGCAGCATCGTCGCGAACGGCGTCTCCAGGTAGGGCAGGTCGAGCGCCTCCTGGCCGCCGAGCTTCTGGATGTCCTCCGTCGCCTCCTCCTCCGCCACCTCCAGCACGTCGTCGGCGGTGACGATGCCGAGCAGGACGCCCTCGGAGTCGACGACGGGGAGGGCGAAGACGCCGTGCCGCTTCATCTCCTGCACCGCCCGCTCGCGGTGGTCGAAGGCCGACAGCGAGGGAAAGTCGCGGTTCATCAGGTCCCAGACGCGTTGCCCCGGGTCGCCGAGGATGACCTGCCGCAGCCGCAGGTCGTCGAGCAGGCGGCCCGTGTCGTCGGTGACGTAGAGGCGGCTGATGGTCTCGGAGTCGCGCCCGCGGGCCCGGACGTGCCCGATAGCCTGGGCGAGGGTCCAGTCGGGCCGCAGCGCCACGTAGTCCGGCGTCATCAGGCGGCCCACCGACTCGGGGGGGTAGCCGAGCAGGTGGCGGGCCTCGCGCAGGTCGTCGGGGCTCAGCAGCTCGAAGAGGCGGCGCGTCACTTCGCCCGGCAGCTCCCCCAGCAGGGCGGTGCGGTCGTCGGGCGCCATCTCCGCCAGCACCTGCCGCGTCTCCTGGTCGGTCATGCCCTGCAGGAGCGCCTCCTGGCGGGCGGGCTCGAGGCGGCCGAACACCTCCGCCTCGGTGGAGCGCGGCAGGCAGCGGAACAGGAGTGCTGCGTCCTTGGCGGGGGAGGCCTCGATGAGCTCCTCGAGGACGGCGGGCTCCCAGTCCCAGATGCGGGCGCGGACAGCGGCCCACTGCCGGCTGGCCGCCAGGTCGAGCACCTCCCGCAGCCGCGCCTCGTGGGCCGGGTCCATGGCGGCGCGAGAGGAGGGTTCCAGATAAGCCGCCCGGAGCCGCATCACCTGTTGCGCCTGGAGGCCCCGCGTTGCCCCTCATCCGCCGAGGACGCCGGGCACACCGAACCCACCATTCTCAGCGAACTCGGCGTCCTGGGTGGATGGTTAGGTGTGGATCCTGGCACAACCCATGGAATCGGCGCATCGGTGGAATCTGTGGATTCCTAGGGGGAAGCCAACCAGGGCACCCCACGGATGAATCAGCCAAGCGGGCGCGTCATCAATCGCCGGCCGTGCAGCCGGTAGCCGCGCCGCTCGTAGAGCCGTTGCGCCCGTGGGTTGACGTCGGCCACTTCCAGATGCACCGCTGTGGAGCCGGCCTGCCGCGCCTCGTCCTCCAGGCGGTCCAGCAGCCGGGTGCCGAGGCCCTTGCCGCGGCGCTCGGGGCGGACGAAGAGCTCGTCCACGAAGGCGTAGACGCCGCCGAACTCGATGCTGTAGCCGAATGCGACGACGCCGTAGCCCGCCAGGCCGGGGTCCTCCAGCAGGACGACGCGGCCGCGCTGGGGCTCGCGCAGCAGCCGTCCCATGGCGGAGCGGCGGCTCTCCGCCGTCGTGTCCAATCCCTCATGGGCGTGGAAGTCGGCGACGAGCGGCAGCAGCGCCTCCAGGTCGGCTGGCGTGGCGGGCCGGAGCCTCATGCCGGCGGCGCTGGCGAACGGGGCGGCGGGCACGGCGGCGCAAGCGGGGTTTCGCTCAAGAACGCTGGGGAAGCCTGCTCCCCCCACCCGCCGAGAACGCAGAGGACGCCGAGGTGGGGTCTCTGCGGGCTCTGCGTCCTCTGCGGATGGTCGGTCAGCACTTGCGGCCGAGCGGAGGTCGCCCCGACCGCTTGGGTGAACGCTCCAGAGAAAACTTTCACCCGGCCCCGGCCCAAACCCTAAAGGCCACCCCTTGGTCAGTCGAAACGCCCCGGGAGACCAGGGTTTCCAGCATGGCCGGCGCAATCGTCCTGCACACCTCGTCCTGTGGCCTCGGTGCACAGGAGTCAGCGACCCGCTCACGGGCACCGGAGGCGCTGGCGTGAGCGGGTCGATCATCGTCAAGGGGGCCCGCGAGCACAACCTCAAGGGCATCGACGTCACCATCCCCCGCAACAAGCTCGTCGTCGTGACGGGCCTCTCGGGCAGCGGCAAGTCCAGCCTCGCGTTCGACACCATCTACGCCGAGGGCCAGCGCCGCTACGTCGAGTCGCTGTCGGCGTACGCGCGGCAGTTCTTGGGCCAGATGAAGAAGCCCGAGGTGGACCACATCGAGGGCCTCTCCCCGGCCATCAGCATCGACCAGAAGACGACCAGCAAGAACCCGCGGTCCACCGTGGGGACGACGACGGAGGTGTACGACTACCTGCGCCTGCTGTGGGCGCACGTCGGGACGCCGCACTGCCCCAAGTGCGGGCGCGGCATCGGCAAGATGTCGGTGGACCAGATTGTGGAGGAGACGAAGCGCCTGCCCGAGAGCACCAAGCTCCAGGTGCTGGCGCCCATCGTCCGCGACCGCAAGGGGGAGTACGTCCGGCTGCTGAAGGACCTCCAGGCGCAGGGCTACAGCCGCGTCCGCGTCGACGGCACGTTCGGTGCCATCGACGACCCGTGGAAGCTGGAGAAGTCCTACAAGCACTCCATCGACATCGTGGTCGACCGCCTCACCGTCAAGAAGGACGCGGAGTTCGACGGCCGCCTCGGCGACGCCCTGGAGACCGCCATGAAGGCCGCCGAGGGCCTCGTCACCGTGTGGACGGAGAAGGCGGGCGAGCAGCTCTACTC
>JBHELM010000237.1:0-3530 GCA_046352715.1 Thermoplasmatota archaeon
GGTGGTCCCACGCGGCAGGGTCCTGCGCGACCGCTGCCCACCCTGGAGTCGCCGGACCTTGCGCGGGCTGAGCCACGGCAGCAGCATCAACGAGCAACGTGAGGCGGCCCGCGCTGCGCGCCACGCGGCCTCGCGCCTCGACCCAGTCGCCGTCCTGGAACGGCGGCTTGCCTTGGCCGCGGACGGCGAGCGCGGTGCCGTTGGCGTGCAGCTCCGCCTGCCAGCCGTCGGGGAAGCGGCGCAGGTGGTCGGCGAGACCCTGGACGCGGACGTCGCCCTGCCCCTCGAAGCGGGCGGCCTCCGCGGGCGTGGCCTGCGGCGTCCCTGTTGCGCCAGCCAGCGCGGCGAGCAGGGCGGAGCAGGCGAGGGAGGCCGCGGCCAGCACGGGCGGGCGGGGCAGGCGCATGCGTGGGGCGATGGCCGGAGGGGCTTAGGCTTGGGCGGACACGCCTTGGCCTAGCCCATGCGCAGCAGGACCGCGGGGATGGCCTCGGCGACGTCGGTGGCGGTGGCGCCCCAGATCCGCAGCCCAGCCGCGACCTCTCCCGCGCTGCCCACGAGGTAGGCTCCGGCGCAGGCGGCCTCGAACGGCGGCGCCCACTTGGCGAGCAGCGCGCCGATGCAGCCCGCGAGGACGTCGCCCGTCCCGCCCACCGTCATCGTGGGGTGGCCGCGGCGGCACCTGCGGCTGCGCTGCGGGTCGGCGATGAGTGTGCCCTGGTGCTTCCAGACGACGGTGACGCTGTGCTCGCGGGCGTAGGCCGCCACGCTGCGCGGGGTCGCCTCCTTTCCCGCAAGGTCGAGGAACTCCTTCGAGTGCGGCGTGAGGACCATGCGGTGGCCGTGGCGCGCCAGCAGGCCGGGGGTGAGCGCGTCGAGGCCGTCGGCGTCCACCACCACGGGCAGGTCGCGGGCGGCGGCCTCCTCCAGCAGCCGCGCCGCGGCCTTACGGGTCTCCGCCTTCGTGCCGAGGCCGGGGCCGATGACCAGCGCCGTCGGGCGGGCACGCTCCATCCACTCCTTGACTTGCTTGGCGCCTACGGCGGTGAGGTGGTCGCCGGGCTCAACGTCGTGCACCATGATTTCCGGGCCATAGGCGGCCACGACGCGGGCAGCGTCGCGGGGGAGGCAGGCGTGGACGAGGTCGGCGCCGGTGCGGTAGGCCGACAGCCCGACGTAGTGCGGCGCCCCCGTGTAAGGTCCGCCCGCCACGACCAGCACGATGCCGTTGTCGCCCTTGTGGCTGTCCGGCCGTGGGACGGGATACGAAAGCACGAGGTCGCCCAGGCCCACCTCCTCGGCGGCGCGCGGGATGCCGATGGGGGCCGCCACGATGCGGCCGGAGTTGGCGGCGGTCATCCCTTCCTTGGGCGCGTGGAACGTTACCGTCGCGCCCGGCTGGACCGCCAGCGGAGTCCCCAGCCCGCTGGGGAGGTCGCAGGCGATGACCTTGGCGCCCGCGGCGTGGCGGCGGTTGAGGTAGCGGATGAGGGAGGCGTAGGGTTCGCGCGGCGGCCCCGCCAGGCCCGAGCCGAGCAAACAGTCGACCAGCACGGGGACCTTGCCCCACGCCGCCTCCGCGCGGCCGGTCCACCGCGTCACCGTGCCGGGGTCGACGCGCTCCAGGAACGCCCGGCCGGGGCCCTGCGGCGGCTCGGCGAGGACGACCCAGGCGCGCTGCCCCTTCGCCTGGAGGTGCGCAACAGCGGCGAGGCCGTCGCCCCCGTTGTTGCCCTTGCCGCAGAAGAACAGCGCATCCTTCCCCCTCGCGGCCTTGGCTACCTCGATGGCGAGGGCGCAGCCGGCGCGCTCCATCAAGGCTGCCACGGGGACCCCCAGCTCCTGCGCGTTGAGGTCGAGCCGGCGCACCTCGCGCCAGGGGAGGGAGTCCACGCGAGGCAAACCGTCAAAGCCGCTTCAACCTTGGCACCGCCCATGCTTCCAGGGATGAACGGCATGGACGGCCGCCAGGTCGCCATGATGATGCGCAAGATGGGCATCGAGGTCAGCGACGTCGACGACGTGCGCGAGGTCGTCGTCCGCACCCGCGAGCGCGAGTACCGCTTCTCCAACCCCACCGTCTCCGTGATGAAGGCGCACGGCAACGAGACGTGGCAGGTGCAGGGCAAGCCCAAGGTCACGGAGCTTGCCCCCCAACCCAAGGGTGCCCACGCCCAAGCCGCGACGCCGGCGGCCCCCGCTGCTCCCGTGCCCGCCGCCCCCGTCGCCATCCCAGATGGGGACGTGCGCATGGTGATGGAGCAGACCGGCAAGGACCACGCCACTGCCAAGCAGGCGCTCGAGGCGACCGGCGGCGACATCGCGGAAGCCATCGTCCGGCTCTCCTGACACCCGGTGAACCACGGATTGCACAGAGAAGCTTGAATCCGCGCCATCCGCGAAATCCGCGGTTTTGGCCGGCGCGGCGTCTTCCCGACGGAACCACGGATTTTCACGGAGCCCACGGATTTGACACAGTTCCCAAATCCATGAAATCCGTGGTTCGGTCGGCGCGGCTTTTCCCCCACGAAACCGCGGATGACGCGGATTCCCGCGGATGGACCAGAATCCGTGCCATCCATGGTTTGGTCGGTGACTACTTCAGCGACTGCCCCGCCAGCACGACATGGGCCAGCAGCGCCTCGATCTGGATGCGCTCGTTGCTGCCCTCGACGAGGCGGAACTCAATCTCGCCCACCTTGTCGACGAGCGTGACCTTCGCCCTGTCGGGGATGGCGAGGTCGAAGACGCTGCGATGGATTTGCCGGATCACGTCCTCGCCGCTGAGGCCGTACTCGATGAGCAGGTTGTCGAGGACGCTGCGGGCGCCCATGAAGTCGCCGCCGAGCGCCGTCTCCAGGAGCTTCTTCACTTCCTCCGGCCGCGCCGTCGAGGTGGTCTTGTAGATGGCGTCCGCGTCCACCTGGCCGCCGAGGGCCGCCGCCACCTGCAGCGTGTTCACGGTCTTGCGCAGGTCCCCCTTGGCCACGAACACCAGGGCGTCGACGCCGTCCTGCGTGATGGCGACCTTCTCCTCCGTCGCGAGGCGGCGGATGAACTTCTTGACCTGCTCCGTGGTGAGCGTGCGGAGGCGGAAGACGGCGCAGCGCGACTGGATGGGGTCGATGATTTTGCTGGAGTAGTTGCAGCTCAGGATGAAGCGCGTCGTCGCCGTGTACTTCTCCATCGTCCGGCGCAGCGCCGCCTGGGCGTCGTGGGTCAGCGCGTCCGCCTCGTCGAGGAAGACGATCTTGAACCCCTCCGAGTCCGCCGTGCCGACGCGGGCGAACTCCTTGATTTTCCCGCGCACCACGCCGATGCCGCGCTCGTCGGAGGCGTTGAGCTCCAGGAACCGGCCGCCCCACCCCTCGCCGCCGTAGAGGTCGCGGGCGAGCGCGATGGCGCACGTCGTCTTGCCCGTGCCGGGCGGCCCCGCGAACATCAGGTGGGGGATGTTGTGCGCCTTGACGTAGGCCTTGAGGCGCTCCACCGTCTCCTCCTGGCCCACGACCTCGCCAAGGGTCCTGGGG
>JBHELM010000238.1:0-4317 GCA_046352715.1 Thermoplasmatota archaeon
GCGTTCCTCTGTCACGGCGGAGCCGGTGGGGGCCATCGCGGCCGGCAGCGGCGGCCCGCATATCAAGGCCGGCCCCCACGACCAAGCCACGGATTCCACGGATGACACGGAGTCGCCCATCCGGGCCCTCCGTGGAATCCGTGGTTTGCACGGATGACGCGGATTCCAACCCTGTTTCCAGCAAGGACAACCCAACCATCCGCAAGTTCCACGAAATCCGCGGATTGCGGGACACGCAGGCATCCCTCCGTGGAATCCGTGGTTTGGTCGGAGGGAGGGCATCTCTCCTGGAGTCACGGAAGAACGACACGCTTAACGGCAAACGCCCCGTCGTCGCGGCCGTGTACGTCATCGTCGGGGGCGCCGGCGAGGTGGGCTACAACGTGGCCAAGGCGCTGCGCGAGGAGGGGCACGAGGTCGCGGTCATCGAGAGCCGCGCCGACCGCCTTGACCGCCTGCAGGACCTGGACGTGACCGTCATCGCGGGCAACCTCGCCAGCAAGTCGCTGCTGGAGGGGGAGGCGCGCATCAAGGAGTGCGGCCTCTTCGTGGCGTGCTCCGGCGACGACGAGATCAACATGGTGGGCGCGGCGCTGGCGAAGACCTACGGCTGCCGCACCATCGCGCGCATGAACGACACCGAGTACCTCAACGTCCCCACCTCGGACGAGTACGCCAAGATGGGCATCGACGTGGCGGTGTGCCCGGAGATGGTGGCCGCCATCCGCATCAAGCGCATGCTCAACCAGCCGCGGCTGATGAACGCCGACGTGCTGGCGCAGGGCAAGGTCATCATCGCGGAGGGGCACGTCAAGGAGGGCGCCTTCGTGGTGGGCAAGCGGCTCGACGAGGTGGAGCCGCCGGCGGGTTTCCACCTGTTCGCCATCTACCGCGGCGACGACGTCATCATCCCCAAGGCCAGCGTGCGGCTGCAGGCGCACGACCGCATGATGATGGCGCTCACCAGCGCGGAGGTCCTCAAGGACGTGGAGTCCTACATCGGCCGCGCCCGCGCCCTCCGGCAGGGCCGCGAGGTGCGCCGCGTCATGGTCGCCGGCGCCACGCGCATCGGCATCCAGCTCGCGCGCCTGCTGGAGCAGTCCAAGCGCGACGTGGTGCTGGTGGAGAAGGACCCGGAGCGCTGCCGCGAGGCCGGCGAGCGGCTGCAGAAGACCCTCGTGGTGCAGGGCGACGTCACCGACCGCAACGTCCTGATCCAGGAGAACGTCGACACCTTCGACGCCTTCATCGGCGCCACCAAGGTGGAGGAGTACAACACCCTCGGCGCGCTCATCGCCAAGCAGCTCGGCGTCCCCCTCACGGTGGTGCTCATCAACCAGCCGGAGCTGAAGGGGATCCTGGAGGCGCTCGACATCGATCTCGCGGTGGCGCCCCGCCTGAGCACGGTGGGCGCCATCCTGCAGCAGGTGCACGGCGGCGCGGAGGAGGTGGCGCTGCAGAACGTGGGCGGCGAGCGCCTGATGGTCCTCAAGGTCGGCGACCACGCCCCCGCCGTTGGGCAGAAGATCAAGAGCATCCCGTTCCCGTCCGGCTCGACGATGGTGGCCATCGTGCGGGGCGAGCAGGTGGTGCTGCCGCGCGGCGAGGACACCGTGGAGGCGGGGGACACGGCCCTCGCGTTCAGCGCGCACCTGTCCGCCGAGGCGTTGGAGCGTCTCTTCACGTGAGGCCCAGCCGCGGAGGTGCCGCGTGATCCGCCTCGCCCGCATCCTGTCGGCCATCGCGGCGGCGGTGCGCCTGACCGCCCTCATCCTGCTCGTCCCCATCGTGGTGGCGTTCCTGTACGAGGAGCGCGACACGCTGCTGGCGGGCTCCCTCGCCGCCTTCCCCGTGCCCAGCGCCGCGCTCCCCTTCGTCGTCTCCGCCGTCCTGGCCGTCGCCGTGTGGCTGCCGCTGCGCATCCTCACCCGCCGCGCCGCCGAGGAGGAGCTGCTGGAGCGCGAGGCCTACCTGGCCGTCGGGCTGGGCTGGATCGTCTGCACCGCGCTCGCGGGGCTGCCGTTCCTTGTCGCCGGCGCCCTGGGGCCGCTGGAGGCGTTCTTCGAGGCGATGAGCGGCCTCACCGGCACCGGCCTCTCGGCGCTGCACAACGTCGAGGCCACCGGCACCGCCCTGCTGTTCTGGCGCGCCCTGCTGCAGTGGGTGGGCGGCCTCGCCTTCATCGTCCTCACCGCCGCGCTGCTGTCGCGCCTCACCCACGGCGGCCTCCAGTTCTTCCGCAGCGAGGGCAGCGGCCACGCCGGCGCCCGCATCCGCCCCCGCCTCGCCGAGACCGCGCGCGAGCTGGGCAAGGCGTACGTCGGCCTCACCGCCCTGTTCACCGTCCTGCTGTTCGCCGTGCTGCGCATCAAGCTGCGCATGGACGATGCCCCCGCTGCGCTGGAGGCGCTGGTGGAGACCTTCGCCGCCTACGGCAACGGCGCCTTCACGCTGCACTCCCCCGCCGCGGCGGCGGCTCTGCACGACGACGGCGCGGTGCAGGCTGTCCTCAGCCTGATGATGCTGGCGGGCGCCACCAACGTCACCCTCGCCTTCCTGCTGGTGCGCCGCGGCCAGGTCCGCAACCTCGTCACCAACCCCGAGTGGCGCTTCTTCTTCGGCCTCGTCGCCGCCACCGTGCTGGGCGTGGCGCTGCTGCTGGTGCGCGCCGGCCTGGACCCCTCCGGGTCGCTGCGCGAGGCGGCCTTCACCGTCACCTCGCTCGCCACCGGCTCCGGCCTGTTCTCCACCGACTACGCCATCTGGCCCGGCGCGGCGCAGGTGCTGCTGCTGTTCGCCATCCTGGTCGGCGGCACCGCGGGCTCGGCGGCGGGCGGCATCAAGGCGTTCCGCGCCCTGACGCTGCTGAAGGTCGTGGGCCGCGAGGTGCGCCGCCTCCTGCACCCCCGCGCCGTCATCCCGGTGCGCGTCGGCCGCCGCGTCGTCCCCGAGCAGACCGTGAGCGCCGTGGTGGCGTTCTTCTTCACCTACCTGCTGGCCTGGATGGGGGGCGCCCTCCTGCTGCTGGTGGCGGAGTCGATGGGGGTCAACGATGCCACCTCGATCAGCCTCGCGGCGCTGAGCAACGTGGGCGCCGGCTTCGGCAGCGTCGGCCCCAGCATCGGCACCGCCCACCTCACCACCCTCAGCAAGGGCGTGCTGTCGTTCCTCATGTGGTTCGGCCGGATGGAGGTCTTCGCGGCGCTCCTGGTGTTCACGCCGAGCAGTTGGAGGAACTGAGGCGCGCCTGCGGTGGCCTGAAGCGGCCTTGCAGTGTGGGCGGCTTGGGATTCCAGGGATTTGGTGGATTGCCGGGACCGAAACATGAGTCCACCGAAGGGCGTCTTTCTGTGCGTTCTGTGGACAGATGTGGAGTGGGTCCACAGAGCACACAGAAGACACCGAACTGTTTCCTGGAGTTCCATGGAACATGAATCCGTGGTTTGGTCGGCGCGGCTTTCTCCCCGACGAAACCGCGGATGACGCGGATTCCCGCGGATGCAACCCAAGTCCGTGCCATCCCTGGAATCCCAAGCCTGCACAGGCTCGCTCCATCGTTCGCGGCCTTCGCTCAGGTTCCCCTGCGTGGCAGGCAAGCCGCCGGAGCAAGCGTTGTTCTGGGGCGGCGGACGGGGG
Organism: Thermoplasmatota archaeon; assembly: GCA_046352715.1. GTDB lineage: Archaea > Thermoplasmatota > E2 > JACPAO01 > JAHFTW01 > JAHFTW01. The sequence continues at coordinate 3,637 of JBHELM010000238.1, forward strand.
AGCGACCGATGGCACCAACGAATCCAGGGAGGAGGGGGGAAGGGGGTGGGCTTCAGCCGAAGAGGTACCAGCCGTGGCTCGCGGCGACCATGAACAGGAGCATGGGGATGCTGAGCCAGAAGTTGGCGCGGCTGGCCATCTTGGCGCGGCCGGCGAGCGGCTTGTTCTGCGCCTCCAGCTTCCCCTTCTGGTCGTCGGCGACGCCCTTGGCGATCTGCAGGTTGTTGCCCAGGACCACCTTCTGCGCCGGCCAGATGATGAACCAGACGTTGAACCACATGACGATGCCGAACAGCATGCCGTAGCCGATGGTGCGGCCCTCGGGGGTGTTGATGAGGAAGTCCAAGTCGCCCATGGCGCTCTTCTCGGCCATGGTGTGGAACAGGGCCAGGCCGAACACGAGCGTGGCCATGGCGCCCCAGCGGAACCACCACAGGGCGCGCAGGATGAGGCTGGGGCCGCCCTTCTGGTCGGGGTTGCCGTTGGCGATGGCGAACCTGAACACGGGCACGTTCGTGAGGTTGAAGAAGTAGAGGTGGCCGATCCAGACGATGCCGGAGAGGATGTGCAGGAAGCGGAGGACAACGTCCATGGCGGCGGAGTAGGCCATGGGCCTGCGCATCCGAAGTGGATATTTCAACGCCCTCATTCGCCTTCGGTGAGCATTGGGGACTCTCCGGG
>JBHELM010000239.1:0-16208 GCA_046352715.1 Thermoplasmatota archaeon
AGCCCGGCCTCGTGCACGGTCAGCCTGACCTACACGACGGTCAACCAGTTGCTGGGCACCTGGACCTTCAACTTCTGAAGGCCCTCCGCGATTCTCTTCCTCTCCCTCCCTTTCTCTCGTTTCTAGAACCATAGCCCCTTATGGAACGCGGCGGTCGGCGCGCTGTGGGCGGGCAGGTTCCCCTCCGGCTGGTCTTCCTGGCCTCGTGCGCCCTGCTGGCGTTCGCTTTCCAGCCAAGTGAATACCTGAACGACGAGTTGGTGCAGGCCGCCTCCCTCGACGGCCTGGCGCACGGCCACATCTGGGTGAGCGGCGACCTGCCGGGCTACGCCAAGTTCGTGACCCCCATCGTGTGGGGAAATGAGACGGCCATTTACGGCCACTACCTCATGCCGGCCCCCGGCCACATCGCCGCGCCCGCCGGCTCGACGATGCTCACGTTCCTGGCGCTTCCCGTCCTGGGCGTGCTGACGGCCCTCCACGCCCTCCTCGGCCTGCACGCGGCGGTCGCCCTCCCCGCCTTGGCCATGTGCGTCGCCGGGGCGTGGGCCACCCTGCGCTGGCTCGGGGCGTCGCCGCTGGCCCAGGCGCTGGCCTGCCTCGGGGTCGCCGCCTCCTTCTGGCCCGTCGCCTCCGCCGCCGACTGGCCCCTGCAGCCGACGCTCGACTGGTCCGCCCTTATCTGGATTTCCATCCTCGCCACGGGCGTCGCCGCAGCCTACCTCTTCGACCTGCTGCGCGGCTGGGTCGGCCAGGGCGGCGCCCTGCTGGGGACGGCGGGCTTCCTCGCCACACCGGTCGCCTTCTGGGCCGAGACGGCGAAGTACAGCAGCCTCTCCGTCTGCCTCCTCGTCCTGGCCCTGTGGTGCCTGCGCGAGGGGGCCCGCACCCCGCCGCTCCGGGTCGCGCTGGCGTTCTGCCTCGCCGGCCTCGCGGTGTGGAACCAGCTCCCGTGGGGCGTCCTGCTCGCCTTCGCGCTCGGCGTCGTCCTGCTGGGGGCGGTGCGGCTGGGGGCCCGCGCCTTCTGGACCCGCGCCGGGGCCGCCACGGCCGGGCTCGCCGTCGGCCTGCTCCCCGAGGCCCTCACCCGCATCCTCCTCCACCGCGCCGGGCTGGAGTCGCAGTACGGCCCCACCGGCACCGGCGGGCTGGGGTCCTACCTTGCGGCGCAGACGCAGCCGGGGGGCCTGCTCGCCTTCAGCGTCCTCAGCGACCCCGCCGCGCCGTTCACCTCGGCGTTCAGCACGTTCTTCTGGACCCAATGGCGGGAGTTGCGCTACGCCCTCCCGTTCCTCGCCATGGCCCCGCTGGCCGCCGTCGCGCTGTGCGCCCTGCTGCGCCGCCGGCTGCGCCTCCCGCTCCCGTCGTCCATCGTCGTCTTCACGGTCGCCTACCTCGTGGCCGTGTTCCTGGTCCTGGGGAAGCAGTTCGTGAACATCGGCGGCGGCCCCGACATGCGCTACGGCATCACCTTCTGGCCGCTGCTCGCCATCCTCTCGGCCCCCACGCTCGCCGACGTGGCGGCGCGGCGCGGGGTGCGCTGGGCCGCCGTCGCCGCCACCTACGGGCTGCTGGCGCTGCTCCTCGTCACCGTGGCCCTCAACCTCGGCGCCCACGCGGCGCACCAGAACCTGACCCCCGAGGGAATCATGCACGACCAGACGGCGGTGCTGCGCTACGGCGGCCTGGCGCTCTCTGCACTTCTGGCCGTGCTGCTCCTGGCGGGCGACCGCCTGCCGCTCCGCTTCCCCTGGCGCGACCACGCCGTCTGCGTGGCCCTCGGCGTCGGGGCGGGCGTCCAGCTCCTCCTGCTCGGCTTCGACAACGGCGGCGGCCCCTTCGCGGCGTGGCCCGTCGACCTCCTGAGCCAGGGCCTGCGCTGGATCCTGTTCCGCCACTGGCCGCAGTACGGCATCTGAACCGCCGCAGCCCTTATGCCTGCACCTCCTGGGGTGGCCCGGATGGGGAGCGACGCTGCGCCCGCGGGCGCGGGGCGGGCACCGTCGGCTTGGCTGGCCACGGCGGGCAACGCCCTCAGCCAGGCGGCGCGCCCCGTCGTGCTGCTGGTGTGCGGCATCGCCTACGGCCCCGCCGTCGTGGGCCAACTCGCCACCGCGTTCGGGCTCGCGGTCCTGGCCACCGTGGCGTGCTACCCGAGCCTCGGGTTCGCCGTGCTGCGCCACCGCGGCGGCGTCCCGCTCAACCAGGGCCTGCTGCGCCGCATGGCGTTCGGCCTCCTGGTGGGCACCCTCCTGGTGGCGGCACTGGTGGTCGCGGACGCGTGGACGCTGCGGCTTGCGGCGCAGGTCCGCCTCGACCCCGTCTGGCTCGCCTGGGCGGTCGTGCTCGCGCCCGTCACCGTGGCCGAGCAGTACGCGCAGGGACTGTGCAGCGTCGGCGGCGCCCTCGACCGCTACTCGACGGCGATGCTCGCAAGCCGCATCGGTCTCCTCGCCGCCTCCGTGGCCGCCGCTGCGCTCCACGCCGACCCGCTGTGGCTGCTCGCGCTGGCCGCCCTTGGCTCCCTCGCCGTCGTGGCGCGCACGGCCACCGTCCTCGGTCCCCTCCCGCCCGGCCGGAGCCCGCGCGGGCTGCTGCGCGACGGCCTCGCCGCCGCCCCCAACGCGTGGGCGTGGTTCCTCATGGCGCAGGGCGCCATCCTGCTCATCCAGGCCTTCATGGGCCCGCACGAGGCTGGCCTCTTCACCCTCGCCTACCTCCTGCTGAACCTGCCGGTCCTCGCGCTGCAGGGCGTCTCGATGGCGTGGATGGCGCTCGCCGCGCGGCACGGCCCCGGCGACGAGTGGCGCCGCACCCGCCGCCTCGTGCCGAAGCTGCTCCTGGCCCACGTCGCCTGCATCGCCCTGCTGGCCCTCGCGGGCGAGCCCGTCTGGACCGCGCTGTTCGGCCCCGGCCTCGCCCCCGTCTTCGCGCTGCTGCGGGCGATGGCGTGGGGCGCGCCCGGCTTCGCGCTGGCCTACCTCCTGTTGCCGCAGTGGACGGCGCGCGGCTGGTTCCTGCGCCTCTCCGCCACCTACATGGCGCTCGCGCTGGCCTACCTCGCCGCCGTGGCCGCCGCCGCCCAGGCGCAGCGCCTCGACCTCGCCGCCTACGCGACGGCGGGGCTGGGCCTGGGCCTCGCGGCCGCCAACCTGTGGGCCGCGCGCCACTGGGACCGCGCCCCCGCCGCGGCGCCCGGAGCAGAGCCCGCCAACGGGGTGGGGAGCGAATGAGCGGTGCAGGCTCAGGCTCCGAGGCCTCCACGCAGGCGCCCGCCTACACAGAGCGGCTGGAGCGCCTGTCGGGGGCGCGCTGGAAGCGCTGGCTCGACGTGCAGGCGCCCTACCGCTGGAACCTGCGCCGCCTCCGCCTCGGCCGGACGCTGGAGATTGGCTGCGGGGTCGGGCGCTGCCTCGCCCACCTCGCCGGGCAGGCCGTCGGCGTCGACCACAACGCCGGCTCCGTGGCGGTGGCGCGGCGGCGCGGCCTGGAGGCGTTCACGCCGGAGGAATTCCTCGCCTCGCCGCACGCCCAGCCCGGCGGCTTCGACGCGCTGCTGCTGTCGCACGTGGTCGAGCACATGGGGGAAACGGAGGCGCTGGAGCTGGTGCGCCGCTACCTCCCGTTCCTGCGCCCCGGCGGCAAGGTGGCCCTCATCACGCCGCAGGAGCGCGGCCACGCCAGCGACGCGACCCACGTGCGCTTCGTCGACCTCGCCGGCCTGGAGCGGCTCGCGGCGGCGCTTGGCCTGGAGGTGGTGCGCCGCGCCTCCTTCCCCCTGACGCGCGCCTTCGGACGGCTGTTCACCCACAACGAGTTCGTCCTGGTCGCGCGCCTGCCCCACCGAAACCGCGGATGACGCGGATTGCGCGGATGTCGATGAAGTCAGAATCCGCGGCATCCGCGCAATCCGCGGTTGGGTCGGAGCGAAGCCGCGCCTTTCTTCAGTCCCGCCCCGCGTCGTGGCGCGTGGCCGTGCCCGCGCTCAGCCTGGTTATCGTCACGCACGACAGCCGGGAGGACATCGGGGCGTGCCTCGCCGCCGTGCAGCGGCAGGAGTTCCCGCCGGGCTTCGAGGCCATTGTCGTCGACAACGGCAGCCGCGACGGCACCGCCGACCTCGTGCGCGCAACGTTCCCCCGGGTGCAGGTCGTGGAGCAGCCCAACCTCGGCTTCGGGGCGGGCAACAACCGCGGGGCGCGGGAGGCGCGTGGCGAGGTGCTGGCGTTCCTCAACCCGGACACGGTGCCGGAGCCGGGCTTCCTCGCCGCGCTGCATGCCGCCGTCCACGCTGGGCAGGCGGCCACGGCGCAACTGGTGCTCAAGAGCGACCCGCAGCGCATCAACACGGTGGGCCACCGCCTGCACTTCACCGGCTTCGGCTTCGTGTCCGGCTTCCGCCAGCCCCGCCTCCCGCCCGGCCCGCCGACTCCGGCGCAGGGCGTGTCGGGGGCGGCGTTCGCGCTGCTGCGCTCCGACTATTGGCGCGTGGGCGGCTTCGACGAGGACTTCTTCCTCTACATGGAGGACACGGAGCTGTCGTGGCGCCTGCAACGCTCCAGCTTCCGCATCGTCGTCGCGCCCGGCGCGGTGGCCACGCACGACTACGCGCTGCGCCTGCCACCGGAGAAGATTGCCCACCTGGAGACCGGCCGCCTCCTCCTTCTCCGCAAGCACCTGCCCGCCCGCCTCTGGGTCGCCTACGCGCCGAGCCTGCTGCTGGCGGAGCTGCTGTCGTGGGCGCGCGCCGCCGGGCTGGGCGTGCGGGGGCTGCGCGCCAAGGCCCGCGCCCTGCGCTCCGGGATGCGCCGCGGCATCCATCGCCCCGGGCTGCCCCGCGCCCGGCCGCACCGCTTCGCCTCGCGCAGCCTGCCGTTCGGCGACCTCTTGCCGTCGGCCGGCGTGCGCGTGCTGGGCGGGGTGGCCAACCTCCTGTTCCGGCTGAACACGCTCGCATGGCCCCTGCGCCGCAAGCCCCCCCAGGAGTAGGGCGTTTTTTCCCAGGAGGCGGGCGGTCCGCCGCCTCCAGTATGGTATTATATAAGCATACAGATGGTTTGATAAGATAGGGGAGAAACTTGCTGTCCTTGCCCATGCGAGGTGAACGACGACTCGGCCACGACCAGGCGGGCGTCAGCCCCGTCATCGGCGTCATCCTCATGGTGGTCATCGTCGTCGCCTTGGGCGCCGTCGTCTTCGTCGTCGTGGGCGGCCTGAGCAAGAAGCCCGGCGGCGACACCCCCAAGGTCACCTTCACGAAGCTGGTGGACGCGCTCCAGGTGGTCACCGCGCCGGAGCACCCGACGGTGGACTGGTCCGACCTGACCGCCAGCGGCACCTGCGCCCCGCACCTCATGCTGTCCATGGGGGGGAGCGCCCCGGCCCCCTTCCCCACCACGGCGGGCTCCTTCATCGGTCCCGGCGACCGGCTCAGCGGCTGCGGCTTCGGGGAGACCCTGATCCTGAGCCACCGCCCCACCAACACCGTGGTCTACTCCTTCAACTTCTAGGGGAGGCGGCCCGGCGGCGCCCCATCCATGTAGATAAACTTGACCCTCGCCCCTTATCTGGGTCCAGGGAGAGGAAACCACATGCCAACCGCTCCCACAGAGGCGGTCTCCCCCATCATCGGCAGCCTCCTCCTCGTCGCCATCACCGTCGTCCTCACCGCCAGCGTGGTCGTCCTCGCCAGCAGCTTCGGGGGAAGCTCCAGCCAGCCCGCCCCCGTCGTGGTGCCCAGCCAGGACGAGGGCAGCGACCGCCTCGTGGTGGTGCGCGCCGAGCCGCTCATCCCGCTCAGCCGCCTGCGCATCGAGCTGTCGGTGCCGGGCCACTTCGGCTACAACGCCCTGGCCAGCTCCACCACCACGGCGCTGCCGGCCAACACCCTCGTCCCCCTCGGCGTGACGGGCAGCGTGGAGGCCGGCGACACGCTCTACTTCTGCGCCGACGCGGCCGCCACCGGCGTGCACGTCCTCCTGCAGGACCCCGTCACCAACAAGCTCGTCGCCAGCGACACCTTCGCCAGCCTCGCCACCTGCCCCTGAGCGCCCCATGCCCGACCTCTTCGATGCCCCCAGCACCGCCCCCTCGGAGGAGCTTCTCCAGGAGGAGCTCGAGCGCTAGCGGCGGCGGCGGCAGGAGGCCGAGCGGGGACCCCTGGAGCGGCGCAAGGGGCTGCTGGGCCGCAGCCGGGCCGGCGCCCTCGCCGCGACCTACACCCTCGTCGGCATCGCCGTCCTGCTGACCGCGCTGCTCTTCGCCGCGGTGGCCAACCTGGGCACGCACAGCGCCGCCCCGCCCCACATCACCGCCGTCCCGCAGGGCCAGGAGGGGCTCCAGGTCATCCGCGCCGACCCGGTGGAGCGCTCGCAGCTCATCGCCTACCTCTCCGTGCCGGGCCGCCTCGCCATCAACGGCCCCGCCGAGGAGGGCGTCCTCCTGCTCGGCAACGGCGTCGCGGTCGGCACCGGCACCCTGGAGGCCGGCGACACCCTGCGCGTCTGCACCTTCGAGCCGGTGCCCGCTGTGGAGCTAACGCTGGTGGACCTCGGCAGCGGCGCCGTCCTGGGCAGCCACGTCTTCCTCAACGTCCCCGCCTGCGCGGCGGCCGCGGCCGTGCCCCTCCCGTAGCAGGCGACGCGTCCCGGGCCCCTTATCTAGAGAGCATCCGCATCCGGGTCGTGCTCCGCCCGCTGGCCGCCCTCCTGCTGCTCGCCCCGCTCCTCGCGCCCGCCGCGACCGCCGACTGGGCCTCCTTCCACGCCGACGCCCGCGGCTCCGGCTTCATCCCCAACTCCACCTACTCCCTCTACGAGGACGTCTGGTGGAACAACAAGACCCTCGCCAACGCGCAGGTCCACGCCAGCCCCGTCATCAAGGACGGCATCCTCATCACCGCCGACCTGGGCTCCCCCGCGCCCCCCGCCGGCATCCCGGCGAACGCGGGCCTGGTGCGCGCCCTCGACGTCGAGTCCGGCCGCGAGCTGTGGAGCTACCGCATGCCCGGCCCCGTCGAGGGCACCCCCGCCATCGCCGGCGAGCGCGTCTACGTCGTCGACACCGGCGGCAACCGCAAGGCGCTCAACCTGCGCGACGGCCGCGTCGAGACCTCCGCCGCCAGCGCCGTCGGGTCCACCCTCGGCTCCATCCGCGGGCACGAGGGCAAGGTCTTCATCGGCAACGAGGCGGGTGAGATGAAGGCCTACCTCGCCGGCAGCCTCACGCTGCTGTGGACCTTCTCGCTCGGCCAGGGCCACACGCTCTTCGCGCCGCCCGCGGCCAGCGTCCCCCCGGTCTGCACGCTGCCCCTCACGCCCAAGCCCATCCGCGGCGCCCCCGCCGTGTTCGACGGCAAGGTGTTCTTCGGCTCGATGAACTTCTACGTCATCGCGGTGGACGAGGAGGGCCGCGGCGACGGCACCACCGGCCTCATCTGGTACCACAAGACCGGCGACGTCGTGCTCGGGGCCCCCTCCATCGACATCGTGGACGCCAACACCCACCGCGTCGTCGTCGGCTCCTACGACGGCAAGGTCTACAGCTTCGACCCCTCCCCCAGCCTGTCGTCCGGCCCGTGCGGGCCCGGCAGCCCGAACTCCTACGGCAGCGACAACACCCCGTCGTGGACGTACGAGGTGCCCAGCATCGTGGACGCCACCACCGGCGAGAAGCAGGTCAGCAAGGTGCAGTCCAGCCCCGCCAACTCCGGCAACCGCGTCTACGTCGGCGCCAACAACGGCCACGTCTACGGCCTCGACGCCTCCAACGGCGCGCTGGCGTGGGAGCAGTCCAGCACCGGCAACGCCCTCAAGCCGGTCACCTCCAGCCCCGCCGTCGCCAACGGCATCGTCGTCGTCGGCTCGGAGGACACCCGCATCTACTGGCTCTCGGCCGCGAACGGCAGCGTCCTCAAGTCCTTCGCGACCAAGGCGTCCATCCAGACCTCGCCCGCCATCGACGGCGTCCGCGTCCTCATCTCCGCCACCGACGGCACGACCTACATGTTCGGCCCCAAGGTGCCGCCGCGCTCCGACCTCACGGTGGCCTCTGTCACCGCCACGCCGGTCACCATCACGGTGACGGTCAAGAACCTCGGCACCGACGCCGCCCCCGCCGGCACGGTGCGCATCCTGCTCGACGGCACGTTCCTGGAGGACATCAAGGTCGACGCCCTCGGCGCCGGGCAGCAGCAGGTCGTGACCCACACCGGCGCCCTCGCCCCGGGCCAGCACGTCATCAAGGCGAGCGCGGACTGGACCAACACGGCGAAGGAGTCGGCGGAGAGCAACAACGACTTCACGCTCACCACCCAGATCCAGGCGCCGCCGCCCACCGCCGCCACCAGCAGCGAGAGCAAGAAGGGCCCCGGCGCGGGCATCGCGTTCGCGGCGCTCCTGCTCCGCTGCGCGGCGGCCCGTCGCTCCAGGAAATCCTATATTCCAGTGAGCGGGTGGCGATTCCAGTGATGGCGTAGCTGGGGGCGGACGCTGTCCGCCGGACGCAAGCAGGCCCCTCACTGAAATTGCCAAGGAATCCCTGCAATCCCCAGGAAGGAGCAGCTTCAAGACCCGCCTGCCGGTGGCAACAGGCCGATGCAGGTCGTCATCCTTGCCGCGGGGCGCGGCATGCGGCTGCGCCCCCTCACGCACGACCGCCCCAAGAGCATGCTCAACGTGGCCGGCCGGCCCATGGTCCACCACCTGCTGGAGAACCTCGCTGCCCTCGGCGTCAAGGAGGTCCTCCTGGTGGTCGGGCACGGCCACGACCGGGTGCGCGCCTACGTAGGCGACGGCACCGCGTTCGGCGTCCGGGTCACGTATGTCCAGCAGGAGCGCCAGCTCGGCCCCGTCCACGCCCTCATGCAGGCGGCGGCGCTGGTGCGCAAGGACTGGGTGCTGCTGCTGCCCGCCGACGCGTGGTACCACCCTGAGCTGCTGCGCCGCCTCACCGCCCAGAAGGCCTCGGCCCTGGTGCAGGTGCCGGACCTGCGCTCCGCCCGCCACGGCACCCCCGTGCTGCGCCAGGGCCAGGTCGTCGACATGCTGGAGCGCCCGGGGGAGGCCAGCGTCGCCAGCGGCGGCGCCTATCTGCTCCACCGCCGCCTCTTCGGCGCGCTGCGGGACATCGACTACAGCCTGCGCGACGCCATCCGTGCCGACCTGCACGCGCACGGCCCCTGGGCCGCCGTCCCCGCCCACCCCGGCGAGTACATCGACGTCGTGGAGCCGCAGGACCTGCTGGAGCTGCACGGCCGCCTCATGGCCGCCATCAGCGACCGCCGCGAGGGCACCATCGAGCCCGGCGCGCAGGTGGCCGGCCCGGTCGTGCTGGGGCCCGGCAGCGTGGTGCGCGCGGGCAGCGTGCTGCAGGGGCCGGTCCACATCGGCGCCAACTGCGAGATTGGCCCGCATGCGGTCCTGCTGCCCGGCACCGCCGTGCGCAACCACGTCCGCGTCGAGCCCTTCACCCTGCTGTCCAAGTGCGCCGTCGGCAGCAACGTGGCCATCGGCAGCCACAGCCGCCTCGAGAACGCCATCCTCGACAACGGCGCCACCGTTGGCTCCGGCGTCCGCCTCGAGGGCGGGCTGGGGCTCATCGTCGGCTCCGACGCCCGCGTCGAGTCGGGGGCCGCCGTCGGGGCTGGGGGCCGCATCGGCCGCGGCGCACGCGTGGCGGCCGGGCGCAGCGTCCAGGACGTCCCCGACGGCGGGGTGGCCGTCTGATGGCACTGCCCGGCAGAACACAGATTCCACAGATGGCGTTGGGGTTTTCCTGGCCGAACAGGGATTTCACAGAGACTTTTCTCCTGTGCAGCGCCAGGAAAGTCCCGGAGAGTGCCTGACGTGTGCGGCATCGTCGGCGTCCTCGGCAGGAAGGGCGCGGCCGGCATCGTGCGCGACAGCCTGGTGCGCCTTGAGCACCGCGGCTACGACTCCGCCGGCATCGCCTGGCACGACGGCGGCGTCCACGTCGTCAAGGACGTGGGCCGCGTCGTCGACCTCCCGCCCGTCCCCTCGAAGGCCGAGACGCTCGCCATCGGCCACACCCGCTGGGCTACCCACGGCGGCGTCACCAAGGCCAACGCCCACCCGCACCTCGACGGCACGAAGCACTACGCGGTCGTCCACAACGGCACCATCGCCGGCTTCCACGCCCTGCGCGGCCGCCTCCTCGCCGAGGGGCACACCTTGCAGAGCGAGACCGACACCGAGTTGCTGGTCCACCTCTACGAGCGCCAGCGCCGCCACAAGCCCCCGCTGGAGGCGCTCCAGGCGCTGCTCGCCGGCCTCGACGGCTCGTGGGCGATGGTCTTCCTCGACAGCGAGGCGCAGGCGCTCTGCTTCGCCCGCCAGCGCGCCCCGCTGCTGGTCGGCCTGTGCGACGACGGCGCCATCCTGCTCACCAGCGACGCCACCGCCGTCCTGGCGCAGACCCAGCGCGTCCTCTACCTCGACGACGGCGACCACGGCGTCGCGGACGCCTCGGGCGTGCGCATCTTCGCCGCCGACGGCACCCCCAAATCGCCCCCGGTCGCCACCATCGACTGGAGCGTGAAGCAGGCCGAGAAGGCTGGCTACCCGCACCACATGCTCAAGGAGATCTTCGAGGCCCCCACCGCGCTCAACCAGTGCCTCGCCGGCCGCATCCACCTCGACCCGCTGCGCATCGACCTCGACCTCGCGCCCGGGCTGCTCGCGCGCGTGCGGCGCGTCCGGCTCGTCGGCTGCGGCACCAGCCTGCACGCGGCGCTGCTGGGCCGCCACTTCATCGAGGCGTGGGCCGGCATCCCCGCCGAGGCCGTCCCCGCCAGCGAGGTCAGGGACCGCCCCATCCTCGACACCGAGGGCACCCTCTACGTCGGCGTCAGCCAGAGCGGCGAGACCTACGACACCCTGGAGGCGATGCGCCACATCCAGGGCGCGGGGCTGCCGGTGCTTGCCATCACCAACGTGCAGGGCAGCTCCCTCCAGCGCATGGCCGACGACACCCTGCTGCTGCGCGTCGGCCCCGAGGTGGGCGTCGCCGCCACCAAGACCTTCCTCGGCCAGGCCGCCACCCTCGCCATGCTCGCCCTGGCGCTCGCCCTGCGGACCCGCCAGCTCCCGCAGCACCGCCTGCTGGAGATTGCCCGGGAGCTCGACCGCCTCCCCCGCACCCTCGAGGGCGTGCTGGGCCGCGACGGCGACCTCAAGGCGCTCGCCCGCCGCCTCACCGACGGCAACGCCGGCCCCAGCCTCTTCTTCCTCGGCCGCGGCGTCCACGTCGCCACCGCCCTGGAGGCCGCGCTCAAGTTCAAGGAGATCACCTACCGCCACGCCGAGGGGTTCGGCGCCGCCGACCTCAAGCACGGCCCCTTCGCCCTCCTCGACGAGCGCACCCCCTGCCTCTTCTTCGAGTCCAGCGGCTCCGCCAAGGGCCCCCTCTGGTCCAGCGTCGTCGAGGTGCAGGCCCGCGGCGCCCCCTGCCACGTCATTGCGCAGTCCGTCCCCGACGAGTTGGTGGGCGCCATGGACTCCGTGCTCCAGGTCCCCGCGACGGAGCAGAGCCTCGCCGCGCTCTCGTTCAGCCTGGCGGGGCAACTGCTGGCCTACCACGCGGCGGCGGCGCTCGGGCGCCCCATCGACCGGCCCAGGAACCTGGTGAAGTCCGTGACGGTGGAGTAGCCGCCGGCTTAGCCTACCGCGGCACCGGCGCCGCCGCATCCACACTCCACAGCGCCTGGCTGGGCTATGGAGCCGGCTCGGCGCGCAGGATGCCTGACAGGTACTCGCGCAGGCTGGGGGGCGCCCGCTCGGCCAGCGCCGCCAGTTGGGGGCGCGTGATGAAGCCCACCCGCCACGCCACCTCCTCCAGGCAGGAGACCTTGAGGCCCTGGCGGGTCTCGATGGTGGCGATGAAGTTCCCCGCGTCGAGGAGCGACTGGTGCGTCCCGGTGTCGAGCCACGCGGTGCCGCGGCCGAGTTGGATGAGGTGCAGCGCCCCCAGTTCCAGATACGCCTTGTTGACGTCGGTGATCTCCAGCTCGCCGCGGGGGGACGGCTTCAGCCGCGCCGCGATGTCGAGCACGCGGTTGTCGTAGATGTAGAGCCCCGTCACGGCCCAGTTCGACCTGGGCTGCCGCGGCTTCTCCTCCAGGCTGAGCACCTTGCCGGAGGGGTCGACCTCGGCCACGCCGTAGCGCTCCGGGTCGCGGACGTGGTAGCCGAAGACGGTGGCGCCCCGGTTCGCGGCGGCCGCCGCGCGCAGCGCCGTCCCAAGCCCCTGGCCGTAGAAGATGTTGTCCCCGAGGACGAGCGTCACGGCGTCCGTGCCGACGAAGTCGCGCCCGATGAGGAACGCCTGCGCCAGGCCGCCCGGCCGCGGCTGCTCGGCGTAGGAGAGGCGCATCCCGAGGTCGCGGCCGTCGCCCAGCAGCTCGCGGTAGAGCGGCAGGTCGTGCGGGGTGCTGATGACCAGGACGTCGCGGATGCCCGCCAGCATCAGGATGGAGAGCGGGTAGTGCACCATCGGCTTGTCGTAGACGGGGAGGAGTTGCTTGCTCACCACCTTGGTCACGGGGTGCAGCCGGGTCCCCGAGCCGCCCGCCAGGATGATTCCCTTCATGTTGCCTCCCCATGGGCCGCCAGCCAGGAAAGCGTGTCGGCGAACCCCTCGTGGAACTGGGTGCGGGGGGTCCACCCCGTGCCGCGCAGCTTGGCGTCGTCGAGGCTGTAGCGCCAGTCGTGCCCTGGCCGGTCGGCGACGTAGGCAATGAGGCTCTCCGGCTTCCCCGTGGCGCGCAGCACCTCGCGCACGACCTCGAGGTTGGTGCGCTCGTCGCGGCCGGCGATGTTGAACACCTCGCCGAAGCGCCGCAGGCCGAGGACGTGCTGGATGGCGGTGGCGTGGTCCTTGACGTAGAGCCAGTCGCGCACGTTCTTGCCGGTGCCGTAGACGGTCAGGGGCTTGCCGGCGCGTGCCAGGGTGAGCATCTTGGGCAGCAGCTTCTCCGGGTGCTGGCGCGGCCCGTAGTTGTTGGTGCAGCGCGTCACCGTCGCCTTGAGGCCGTAGGTGTTGTGGTGCGCCAGGACGAGCAGGTCGGAGCCGGCCTTGCTGGCGGCGTAGGGGCTGCCCGGGTGGTAGGGGTCGCCCTCGCGGAACGAGCCCTCCTTGATGCTGCCGTACACCTCGTCGGTGCTGACGTGCAGGACCTGCGGCACGTCGTGGCGTCTCGCGACGTCCAGCAGGACCTGCGTGCCCAGGACGTTGGTGCGGACGAAGACGTCGCCGCTCTCGATGCTGCGGTCGACGTGGCTCTCGGCGGCGAAGTGGACGATGGCGTCGGGCGCAAACGCCTTCACCGCCGCCGCCAGCGCGGGGGCGTCGCAGATGTCGGTCTTGCTGAAGCGGTACTGCTTGAGGTGGTCGACGCCCTTGAGGTAGGCGGGGTTGCCGGCGTAGGTCAGGGCGTCGACGTTGAGCACCTGGAGGTCCGGGTCCGACTCGCTGGCCGGGTAGCGCGCCTGGTCGGGGCAGCACGGGGCGGGGGCGCCGCCGTGGGCGTGCAGCAGGTGGTGGATGTGGTTGCTGCCAATGAAGCCGGCTCCGCCCGTGACGAGAATGCGTTTGGCCTTGCTGGCGGCGGGGGGTTTCGTTGTGGTTGTCATGGTGCGTCCCCCAGCGTGTCAAGCGCCGCGTCGAAGCCGAGCGGCGGGCAGAGGCGGGCGATTTTTGCGGTCGAGAGGCTGGAGTCGCGCGGCCGCGGGGCCGTCCAGGGGAGGTCGTCCATGGAGACGCGCTGCAGGGGGGCCGGGTCGAGGCCGAAGTGGGCGGCGATGCGCTGCGCCATCTCCAGGCGGCTCAGGCGCTCGGCGCCGGCGGTGTGGTAGACGCCGGACGCGCCCGCCTCGACCAGGGCGAGCACCTGGCGGGCGAGGTCGTCGGCCGCCGTCGGCGTGACCCACTGGTCGTGGACCGCCTTGACCGGCTTGCCCGCGGCGAGCGACCGCTGCACCCACAGCACGAAGTTGTTGCGGGTGGGGCTGAACACGACCGACGTGCGCGCGACGCAGACGGACGGCAACGCGGCCTGCGCCAGCCGCTCCCCCTCCAGCTTGCTGCGCCCGTAGGCGTTGAGCGGGTGGGTCGCGTCCGTCTCGCGGTAGTCCCCCTTGCGGCCGTCGAACACGTAGTCGGTGGAGACGAGGACCATGCGCGCCCCCCGCCGCGCCGCGGCGGCCGCCAGGTTCGCGCTCCCCACCGCGTTGACCGCGTGCGCCCGGGCCGGGTCGCGCTCGCAGCCGTCCACGTCGGTCATCGCGGCGGCGTGGACGACCCAGTCGGGGGCGTGCGCCTGCAGCGCGGCGTCGACGGCGGCGGCGTCCTCGATGGGCAGCTCGGCGTGGCCGGGGAGGCGCAGGGCGTGGCGGCCGGCCTGGCGCAGGAACGCCTGCCCGAACTGGCCGCTGCCGCCCGTCACCAGGATGCGCAGGGTGCGGCCCTCGGCGGCGGGCTGGGGGGAGAGCGAGCGCATCTCACCACCCCGCCGGGAGGCGGTCCGGCGCCCACGCCGGGGCGGCGGCGTCCTTGGGCGCGACGAGCGGCTCTGCGACGGGCCAGCGGATGCCGATGGCGGGGTCGTCCCAGCGCAGAGCGCCCTCGGCGGCGGGCGTGTACTCGGCGCCGCTCACCTTGTAGGCGACTTCGGTGTCATCCTCCAGGGTGCAGTAGCCGTGCGCGAAGCCAGGGGGAATCCAGAGCATGCGGCCGGTGGCGGCGTCCAGGTCGACGGCGTGCCAGCGGCCCCGCGTCGGGCCGGGGCGCAGGTCCACCGCCACGTCGAAGGCGCGGCCCCGCACGCAGCGCACCAGCTTGCCCTGGGCGTGCGGCGGCGCCTGGAAGTGCAGGCCGCGCAGCGTCCCCCGCTCCGGGTTGGCAGCCGTGTTGTCCTGCACGAACGGCCCCGCGATGCCGTGGCGCGCGAACTCCGACGCCTTCCAGGTCTCCAGGAAGCGGCCGCGGGCGTCGGCGAAGGCGTGCGGCTCCACGACGACGAGGCCGGGCAGGGCGGGGACGGGGTGGAAGGTGAACGGCACGCTACGGCTCCTGGGCGGAACGCTCGATGATGCGCGGCAGGATGTTGAACAGCAGCCCGGCGAACAGGCCGAGGATGCCCGCCAGCGCGGCGAACATCGCCACCATGAACCAGCCGATCGACACGTTGCCCGTGCGGTCGGAGACGAGCAGCAGGTACGCGCCCCCCGCGACGCCCGCCAGCAGCGCCACGAAGCCCGGCACCCCCAGGAACAGCAGCGGGTGCTGCACGCCGACGGCCACCAGCAGGTCGTTGAGGACCCCGGAGGCGTGCTTGACGGGGCTCTGCGTCGAGGAGTCCACGTCGTAGCGGCAGTGGATGCGGGTCTCGCCGATGCGCAGCCCCGCCGCGTGGGCGTCGATGAGGAGCTGCGACTCGACGGAGAAGCCGGCCTGCCGCGGCGCGATGGCCTCCAGCGCCTTGCGGGAGTAGGCGCGGAAGCCGCTCTGCGAGTCGGTCAGCTTCGGCCCCGCCGCGCCCCCCTCGGAGGCCATTGCGGTGCCGTAGTCCAGCACCCGCTTGCCCACCTTGCGCCACAGCGGCATCTGCGTCGCCTCGCCCCAGCGCGCGCCAATGACCATGTCCGCCTCCCGCAGCTTGGCCAGGACCTGGGGAATCTCCTCGGCGTCGTGCTGCCCGTCGCCGTCCAGCACCACGAGCGCGTCGAAGCCGTGCGCCCGCGCGTGCGCCCACAGCGTCCGGTACGCCTCGCCCTTGCCCCGGTTCCCCTTGTGGCGCAGCACCGTCGCGCCAGCCAGGCGGGCCACCTCGCCGGTGCCGTCGGCGGAGCCGTCGTCCACCACCACGACCTCCTCGACGTGGCGGCGCGCCCGCAGCACGACGGAGCCGATGGCCACCTCCTCGTTCAGGCACGGAATGGCGCAGAGGACGCGCAAGGCGGCCTTGCAGGCCAGGAGAGGGTTTTAACCCGAATGGACGGCGTTTCCAGGCGCAACCCCTTGGCAGCGCCTAGCCCCGGGTGAGGCGCAGGCCGCGCCGCTTGAGGTCCTGCTTGACGTAGGCGCCATAGCCGAGGCCGAGCGCCATGCCGGACAGGTGCGCGATGTTGCCCACCGGGCTGTAGGGGTTCAGCACGCCCAGGACGTCGAGCGCCGCGTAGAGGATGCCGGCG
>JBHELM010000240.1:0-4766 GCA_046352715.1 Thermoplasmatota archaeon
ATCCATGGAGGACTTCTGATGGCAACCAACCCAAGGCCGACTGTGGCCAGGAAGCAGGCCAGCCCGGAGAGCGCCAGCGCCAACGGCCACGGCCTGCGGCACGCCGACCCGCACGCCTGGACCGAGGCGGAGGGGCTTGCCAGCACCGCCGACCTGGAACTGCCGAAGCTCCTCATCGACGAGGTCATCGGCCAGGAGGAGGCCGTCGAGGTGGCCAAGAAGGCCGCCCGCCAGCGCCGCCACCTGCTGCTGCTGGGCGACCCCGGCACCGGCAAGTCGATGATCGCCAAGGCGATGGCGCAGATTTTGCCGCCCGCCGAGCTGGACGACGTGCTCTGCCTGCCCAACCCCAAGGACCAGAACGTCCCGCACATCAAGGTCTACCCCGGCGGCAAGGGCCGCGACGTGATGCTGCAGCAGCAGAACCGCGCCAAGCGCCTGGCGCGCGTCTTCCGCGTCCTCGAGGTGACCATCGCGCTGACCATCGTGGGCGCCGGCGTCGCCGCCCTGGTGCTCTTCGGCGGCTCGACCAGCCTCATCGTCGCCGTCTTGTGCGCGATGGTCGCCGTGTTCTTCATCTACGTCGCGCGCCAGCTCACCGGCAAGCCCGGCAAGATGGTGCCCAACCTCCTCGTCGAGCGCCCGCCCGGCACCTCGCCCGCGCCCTACGTCGACGCCACCGGCGCCCACGCGGGCGCGCTGCTGGGCGACGTCCGGCACGACCCCTTCCAGTCGGGCGGCCTCGAGACGCCGACCCACCTGCGCGTCGAGCCCGGCGCCATCCACCGCGCCCACAAGGGCCTGCTGTTCATCGACGAGATCAACGTCCTGCGGCTCGACAGCCAGCAGGCGCTGCTGACCGCCTTGCAGGAGCACAGGTACGGCATCACCGGCCAGTCGGAGCGCAGCAGCGGCGCCCAGGCCAAGACCGAGCCCATCCCGTGCGACTTCGTCCTGGTGGCCGCCGGCAACATGGACGTCATCGCCCCCACCGACAACCGCTACACCGGATTGCACCCGGCCCTGCGCTCGCGCATCCGCGGCTACGGCTACGAGGTCTACGTCCGCTCCGTCATGGAGGACACCGACGACAACCGCCGCAAGCTGGTGCGCTTCGTGGCGCAGGAGGTCCGCCGCGACGGCCGCATCCCGCACTTCGACGGCCCCGCCGTGGCGGAGGTCCTGCGCGAGGCGCAGCGCCGCAGCGGCCACTCCGGCAAGCTGACCCTCCGCCTGCGCGAGCTGGGCGGCCTGGTGCGCACCGCCGGCGACATCGCCCGCGACCGCGACGCCCCCCTCGTCACGGTGGACGACGTCCTGCACGCCAAGCGCATGAGCATGAGCCTGGAATACCAGGTCACCCGCCGCGGCATCGAGGTCACCACCGCCAAGGAGGCCCTCACCGTGGGCGGCGAGAAGGTGGGCACCGCCGTCGGCTGCGCGTTCATGGGCACCGGCGAGACTGGCGAGCCCGCCGGCATCGTCGTCCCCGTCGAGGCCGACGCGACCCTCAGCAGCGACCGCCAGAAGGGCACCCTGTTCCTCGGCGGCGGCCTGGAGCGCGACGCCAGCGTGGCCGACACCGTGGGCGCGCTGCTCAAGCGCCTCGGCGGCACCGACATGGCCGGCATCGACATCCACGCCCAAGCCCTCCTGCAGCAGCCCGGCGCCGACGTGCAGGCCCTGGGTGCCGCGGCCGCGGTCGCCTGCGTCAGCGCGCTGGAGGACCTGCCCGTGCGGCAGGACACCGTCATCCTGGGCGCCCTCGCGGTCACCGGCCGCCTCCGCAGCGTCGACGGCATCACCCAGATGGTCGAGGGCGCCGCCGACCTCGGCTACACCCGCGCCGTCGTGCCCGAGAGCAACCTCAACGACATCCTGCTGGAGCACCGCTACCGCGACCAGATCGACATCCTCCCCGTGCACGACCTGGCCGGCGCGCTGGAGCACTCGCTCAAGGCGAGCCCCGTGCGGCTGCAGCAGGTGCAGAAGGCGCTCACCCGCAAAGCCAGCAGCGAGACGCGCAAGACCGGCGCCACCCGCGGCAAGTAGCCCCCACCGAACAGAGACTTCTGGGAACTTTCTCTGCGCGAGTTGCCCACTGAACCGCGGATTTCGCGGATGCCGCGGATGGGCACTAGCTTGGCGGAAAAATCCGCGGTATCCGCGAAATCCGCGGTTTGGTCGGGTCAGTGCCGCGAGGCTTCCTGAAATCCGGAATCGCTGTTTCGGGGAAAAGTGGCGCGTCGGGTTAAAGTCCGGGTCCGCCTGCGCCACGCGGTGATGAAGCGCGTCCTGGTGGCCAACCGCTCCGAGATTGCCGTCCGGGTCATCCGCGCCTGCCGCGAGCTGGGCGTCGGCGCCGTCGCCGTCCACTCGGAGGCGGACAAGGATGCGCTGCACGTCCGGATGGCCGACGCCGCCGTGGTGCTGGGCCCGACGCCGAGCCGCGAGTCCTACCTGGTGCAGGAGAAGGTCGTGCAGGCGGCGCTGGACACCGGCTGCGACGCCGTCCATCCGGGCTACGGTTTCCTGTCCGAGAACCCTGCCTTCGCGGAGAAGGTAGAGGCGGCGGGGCTCGCGTTCATTGGCCCCAGCGCCGAGGCGATGCGGCGCATGGGCGACAAGACGAGCGCCCGCCGCGAGGCCCAGGCCGCCGGCGTGCCCATCGCTCCCGGCTCGGAGGCGCTGCAGGACGCGGCCGACGCGCGCCGCGAGGCCAAACGCATCGGCTACCCCGTGATGCTGAAGGCGAGCGCGGGCGGCGGCGGCATCGGCATGCGCATCGTGCGCGGCGAGGCCGAGATGGAGGAGCAGTTCCGCAGCGCCACCGCGCAGGCCCAGTCCGCGTTCGGCGTGCCCGACGTGTTCCTGGAGAAGTTCATCGAGCGCCCGCGCCACATCGAGGTGCAAATCCTCGGCGACCGGCACGGGCACGTCATCCACCTGGGCGAGCGCGAGTGCAGCATCCAGCGCCGCCACCAGAAGCTCGTCGAGGAGGCGCCCAGCCCGGCCCTCACGCCGCGGGAGCGCGCGGACATCGGCGCCAAGGCGGTCGCGCTGGCCAAGCGGGTCGGCTACAGCAACGCCGGGACGATGGAGTTCCTCTACACGCAGGGGACCGGCCAAGGGCAGGCGGGCCAGTTCTTCTTCAACGAGATGAACACCCGCCTCCAGGTCGAGCACCCGGTCACCGAACTGGTGACGGGCGTCGACTTGGTGCAGTGGCAGCTCCGCATCGCGGCCGGCGAGAGGCTGACGCTGAAGCAGGAGGACATCGTGGCGCGCGGCCACGCCTTCGAGGCGCGCATCAACGCGGAGGACCCGGCGCACGGCTTCGCGCCCAGCCCAGGCCCCGTCGAGCGGCTCTGGCTGCCGGGCGGCCCCGGCGTGCGCGTCGACTCTGGCCTGCGCGAGGGGTGGACGGTGCCGAGCGCCTACGACTCGATGGTCCTCAAGCTCCTCGTCCACGCCGAGAGCCGTGCGGGGGCGTGCGACCGGATGCTTCGAAGTTTGGACGAGCTGCACATCCAAGGTTTCGCCACCAACAAGGCGTTCCACCAGGCGCTCTTCGCCAACCCCGCCTTCCGCGCCGGGGACCTCTCCACGCGGTTCCTCGAGGAGCACCCGCTGCAGGACCAGTTGCAGAAGGCCGCGCAGGCCAACGCCCACGCGCGGGACTTGCGGTCGGCGGCCGCGCTGGCCGCGCTCGACGCCATGCCCGGCGGCCTCGCGGCGCTGGCCCGCCACTCCGCGGTCCCGCCCGTCGTCGCGCAGGGCGCCCGCCGCGACTGGGGGATGGCATGACGCAGGCCCGCGTCAGCCTCGGCGGCAACGCTCTCGCGGCCAGCGTGCAGCGCAAAGGCGACGCCGTCACCGTCGAGCTAGAGGGCGAGGCGTTCACGTTCCAGGTCGCGGGCGAAGGGCTGCGCCGCACCGTCACCGGCGAGGGCGGCGCCTGGAAGGTCGAGCGCCGCGGCGGGAAGGTCCTGGTGGACGGCGAAGACCTCTCGCTGCGCGTCCTGGGCATCGCGGGGGGACCCGGCGCCGCCGCGGCCTCCGCGGGCGCGAAGGTCCGGCCGCCCATGACCGGCCGCGTCGAGTCGTTGCGCGTCAAGCCCGGCCAGGCGGTGCAGAAGGGCGACGTCCTATTCGTCCTCGAAGCGATGAAGATGCTCAACGAGGTGCGCTCCCCCGTCGCCGGCACCGTCACAGCCGTCCACGTCGCGGCTGGAGCGACCGTGGAGACGAGCCAGGGCATCATCGACATCGGACCGGTCTGACACTCAACGAACGCCCCGACCAAACCGCGGATTGCGCGGATGACGCGGATTCAACTTCATCCACAAAATCCGCGTCATCCGCGGTTTCGTAGGGTCTGGCTCGGGAGGCGGCGGCTCGGCGCCTTGAAAAGCGCGGCCCGGCTTGCGGACGCATGAAGCAGGCGCCCGCCCAGCAGGCCGCCCCGAGCCGGGAGGACCATCTCTTGGCCGACATCGCCACCCTCCACAAGGGCGGGCCGGAGAAGTACCGCGAGAAGCTTGCCAGCGAAGGCAAGCTGTTCGTGCGCGACCGGCTGGCGCTGTTCTTCCCCGACGGCCTCGCGTTCGAGGACGGGCTGTTCGCGAACAACCAGAAGGCCGCCGAGGGGCTGGCCGCCGACGGCATGGTGACGGGCGCGGGCGCGCTGGACGGCCGCACCGTCTTCGTCATCGCCAACGACTACACCGTCAAGGCGGGCAGCATGGCGGAGCGCGGTGTGGAGA
>JBHELM010000241.1:0-8080 GCA_046352715.1 Thermoplasmatota archaeon
GGGCATGACCCCCCCCCCCCCTCCCCGGTCCATGGACTCCGCGCAATCCGTGGTTCGCCGCGGGCACGTTTCGACGACGCGACAAAGGTCAAATCGCTTCCAAGGGTCGCATCCCGCATGCGCCTCCTTCCGGCCCTCCTCTCCCTGGCCGTCGCCGCCACCGTGCTCGCCGGCTGCTCCAGCGGCCCCACCGTCCCCTCCCCGAGCGGCACCCCTGGCGGGGCGAGCGCCCCCGCGCCGGTCCCCTACGTCGGCGGCAGGGACGGCCCGCTGCCGCGCTCCGCCTACCTGGGCGAGCTGCCGGTCTTCGCGGAGCGCTACGTCGCCCAGCGCGGCGGCGGCGAGCCCACCATCGGCGTCAACCGGGACGGCGTCGCCATCTTCTCCACCATCGCCTTCGACGTTGGCGCCGTGGCCACCACCCTCGCCAGCACCCGCGTCATGGTCTCCACCGACGAGGGCCGCACCTGGGAGGACCGCTCCCCCCTCATCGCCGCCGGCACCGACCGCACCCCGCCCGTGCGCCCCAACCCGACCAGCCTGGACCCCTACGTCTACGCCGACCCCATCACCGGGCGCCTGTTCAACATCGACCTCAACCTCGCCGCGGGCGGCTTCCTGAGCTACACCGACGACGCCGGCAAGACCTGGGTCTCGAACCCCGGCTGCTGCGGCCTGCCGGTGGACGACCACCAGACCCTCTTCGCGGGGCCGCCCACCACGCTGGTGCCGCTGTCGCCGCTCTACTCCCGCATCCTCTACTTCTGCATCAACCAGGTCGGCGCCTCGAGCTGCACGCACAGCCTCGACGGCGGCCTGACCTGGAGCGGCCCGGTCGCCGCCTACCCCGGCGCCGAGCCGCCGGCGGAGGGCAAGCAGTGCGTCCCGGACGTGGTGGCCGACGAGCTGGGCGACTGCGTCTGCGGCGGCCTGCACGGCCACGGCCATGCCTCGGAGAAGACCGGCACCGTGTTCCTGCCCAAGGGCCAGTGCGGCCGCGCCGAGGTGGCGCGCAGCACTGACAACGGCGTCACCTTCACCGAGACCCTCGTCGACCGCACCGTGGGCATCGACGGCCACGAGGCCATCGTTTCCACCGACAGGGCCGGCAACGTCTACTGCTTCTTCCTCGACCGCAACGCCCTGCCGCGCCTCTCCGTCAGCCGCGACGACGGCGTCACCTGGTCGTCGCCCATCAACGTCACCGTGCCCGGCGTGACCGCGGCGAAGTTCCCCTCCATCGTGGCGGGGGGCACCGGCCGCATCGCGTTCCTGTACGTGGGCACCACGACGCCGCACGGCCTCCATGTCGGCGCCCGCTACGAGAACCAGACCGCGATGCACCCCAGCGAGCTGCAGAACGCGACCTGGAACGGCTACGTCGGCTTCAGCCTGAACGCGGACTCCGCGGACCCCGTGTTCGCCACCGTGACGGCGCACGACCCCGCCGACCCGCTGGCGCGCGGCGCCTGCTCCGGCCGCTGCCAAGCCGCCAACGGCGGCATGTACGACTTCCTCGACATCGACATCCACCCCACGACGGGGCAGGTGTGGGTCGCGCTCATCGACAACTGCAACGACGACATCCCGTACAACTCGCCGCCCTGCAACGGGCTGCTGGGGAACGCCAAGAGCTACCAGCGCTCGCGGGCCGCGGCCGCCGTCCAGGTGGGCGGCACGATGCTGGGCAGCGCGTTGCCGTAGCGGGCAAACCCAGATTCCATGGATGCCTGCGGGGCTTTCCCGTTCCCCCACAGCAGTCCCCAGCCTGGTTTGGAGCCCACCCGGAACCCCTTTGAAGGGTGGCGGGGCTCGAAGCGCACGCATGCCCGCCGGAATCGCCTACGTCGACGGCCGCACCATGGACCTCGCCACCGCGACGGTTCCCCTCAACGACCGCGGCTTCCTGCTGGGCGACGGCGTCTTCGAGACCCTGCGCACCTCCAACGGCCGCGTCTTCCGCCTCGACGGCCACGCCGAGCGGATGCAGGCCGCGCTGCGCGCCATCAACCTCGACGGCGACCTCATCGGAGAGTTCCGCCAGGCCGTGGACACCCTCGTCGCGGCGGGCACCAAGGCGTTCGGCGGCGAGCTCTACGTGCGCGTCATGGTCAGCACCGGCCCGATGGAGGATTTCCTTGAGACCGGCCGCGGCGTCTGCGTCACGGGCCTGGCCAAGAAGTTCAAGCCCTACCCGATGCAGTACTACTCGCAAGGCGTCGACCTCGTCACCAGCCGCGAGCGCAAGGACTCCCGCAGCTCCCTCGCCTCCGTCAAGACGCTCTCCTTCCTGCCCTTCGTCACCGCCCGCCGCGAGGCGCACGCCGCCACCGCCCACGACGCGCTGCTCCTGAACGAGAGCGGCCGCGTCGCCGAGGCCACGACCAGCAACGTCTTCGCCCTTCACAACGGCAGCGTGCACGCCCCCGGCGCGGCGGAGGGCGCCATCCCCGGCGTCACCCGCGCCGCGGTGCTGGAGCTGGTGGCCGACCCCGGCTTCCCGGTGGTCGAGCGCCTCGACACGGCGACGCTGCGCAAGGCCGAGGAGGTCTGGCTCACCAACACCACCGGCGGCATCGTCCCGGTGCGCCAGGTGGACGAGCACCGCATCAACGGCGGCGGCCGCGGCGAGCTGACCGCCCGCCTGGGCCACGCCCTCGAGGCCGCGGTCCGCGGCGATGCCTGAGCCGCTGCTGCCGCTGGCGCGGGGCCGGTCGCTCCCCCTTGGGCGTCCCCTGGTCATGGGCATCCTGAACGCCACGCCCGACTCCTTCAGCGACGGCGGCGAGCTGTCCACGCCCGACGCGGTGCGCAGCCGTGTGGAGGCCCTGCTCGCGGCGGGCGCGGACCTCCTCGACGTCGGCGGCGAGTCGACGCGCCCCGGCCACACGCCGGTGCCGGCGGAGGAGGAGATTGCCCGCGTCGTCCCCGTCCTGCGCGCTCTGCGGGACGTCGCCCCCGACGTGCCCGTCTCCATCGACACCCGCAAGGCAATCGTGGCAGCGGCGGCGCTCGCGGCAGGCGCCGACTTCGTGAACGACGTTGGCGGCCTCGCCGACCCCGGCATGGCGAGCGTTGTGCGCGCGGCCGGCTGCGCCATCGTCCTCATGCGCAGCGCCCCCGTCGCGGGCGAGCTGCTGCCCGGGTGCGCCGCCCAGTTGGCGACGCTGGCCCGGCACGCCATGGCCGAGGGCATCCCGCGCAACGCCATCGTCGTGGACCCGGGCCTCGGCTTCGGCGACCCGCCCGGCGGCGACCCCGCGGCCAACCTGGCGCTCCTCACCGCCTCCCGCGCCGTGGGCGGCGGCCTGCCGGTCCTGGTGGGCGCAAGCCGCAAGCGGTTCCTCGGCAGGCTCACCGGCGTCGAGGCGCCGAAGGAGCGTGCCCTCGACTCCGCGGTGGCCGCGTTGCTGGCCGTGCAGGGCGGGGCCGCCATCGTCCGCGTCCACGACGTCGCGCAGACCGTGCAGGCGCTGCGCGTGGCGGGCCTGCGCGCGCCTCCCGGCTGAACCACGGATTGCACGGGATTGCACGGACACCTATAACCGCGAAATCCACGAAACCAGAGGAATTTTTCTCGCCTTCGCGTCTTTCGTGGTTGAGTCGTGCAGCTTCGGCCCCACGAACCGCGAAGTCCGCGGATTCAGCTTGATTCCGTGCAATCCGTGGTTTCGTCGGGAGTGCAAGCGGGTCATGCGTTCGCCAGGCGCGCCAGTTGCCGCTCGTGCCAACGCGAGAGGAGCGCCATGCTCACGAGCGCGCCCAGGAGGGCCATGAGCATGTCCTTCTGCGTGTCCCAGATGTCGCCCTGGGTGCCCAGGAAGGCGTCGCCTGCGCTGCCCACGGCCGCCGACGTGCCCCACTCCACCAGTTCGTAGAGCGCGCTCACGGCCAGGGCCACCGCGACGCAGAGCGTGGCCAGCCAGCCGCCGGGGGGAAGTGGCGTCCTGCGCCGCAGCAGCTCCCGCGCCACCAGGGCCGGCACCACTCCCTGCGCGAAGTGTCCGATGCGGTCGTAGGGGTTGCGCGCCAGGTGGAGCGCCGAGCGCAGCCACTCCCCCAGGGGCACCCGGGCGTAGGTGTAGTGCCCGCCGAGGGCGAGGATGCAGGCCTGCGCGAAGATGAGGGTGTACGCCAGGTCGGTGAGCGGGAAGCGCCGGTAGGTCGCCAGCAGCAGCGGCGCCGCCAGCAGGGCGGGCGCCACCTCCAGCAGCCAGGTGAACGGGTCGTGCGGGCGCCATGCCGAGAGGGCCAGCACAAGGGCGAACAGCCCCAGCAGGGCCGGCGGCAGGCGGCGGCGCGCAGGCATCGGCGCGGCAACGTCCCTCTGGCCATAAGGGAGGGGGTCTCCTGGAGCGGCCTTGCGCGCCGACGAACGCCTTTTAGCCAAGCGGGCGGGTGCCGTGAGTGCAATGGCCGTCGGATTCGTCCTCATCAGCGCCGCCCCGGGCCGCGAGCACGAGGTCTACAACACCCTGCTCAAGGTCAGCGAGATCGTCGAGCTGCATCCGCTGTTCGGGGAGTACGACCTCATCGCCAAGCTCGAGGCCGCCGACTTCGACACCCTCGGCCACGTCATCGTCAACAAGATCCGCTCCATCGAGGGCGTCGTCGACACCAAGACGCTGACCGGCACCAAGTTCTGAGCCGGCCTCCGCCTCGCCGCGGCCTTTCCTGCGCCGCCGGCCATCGTCGTTCCATCCATGCGTCTGCCTGAGGGCTCTCCCCACCCGTCGCCAAGGCGCCCAGCCAGCCCATCCGCTGCTGCTGGGCGGTTGTCTCTGACTAAAATTCTCCCTTTCTGAAAAAGAGAGCCAAAGAATTCTTCCTAAATGAAAAACATCGTCGTCCTTCGTCGTTTTCCGCAAACCCTGACGGCCTCTCTTCGCCACCCCTCCCCTGCGG
The DNA here is from genome assembly GCA_046352715.1 of Thermoplasmatota archaeon. GTDB lineage: Archaea > Thermoplasmatota > E2 > JACPAO01 > JAHFTW01 > JAHFTW01. Next base: position 4,906 of record JBHELM010000241.1, read on the forward strand.
TCCCCTGCCCCTCCCACGGGGCAAGTGACCTCGATGACCCCGACCCTGCTTGCCGGAGCGCTCCTGCTCTGCCTCCTCCTGGCGGCCCCCGCCGTCGCCGCCGACCCCGTCCAGGTCGACTCCGCCTCCCCCACCGACCTCGCCACCTCCTGTGTCGGCTACGACCCAGACGAGTACCCCTACGTCTACATCGACACCGACTGCATATCCACTTAGGCCAGAGGCTTCTTTTCCAGCAGGGGTCCTGTGGGCGCCCGACGTTGGACCTCCGGCCCACCCTTCCTGCCCTCGCCATCCTTGCGTGCGTGGCCCTCCCGAGCGCAGCCGCCTCCGGGTCCGGCTTCACCGCCACGGCGGTCACGGGGATGGGCAGCTTCACCCTGCAGCTCGACCGGGCCACCTGGGCCGCCTCCCCACCGCCGGGCCCCGGCTGGCACCTGGAGGCCGCCGGCATCCACGTCAGCCTCGTCGATGACAAGCGCACCAACCGGGTCCCGCTTCCCAACCCGCTGAACCCCTCGACCGAGCTCTACTCCCAGGCGAACCACACGAAAGTGGACCAGGACTTCACCTCGGCGACCCTGGACATCGTGGGCGGCCAGGGTGACGCCATCGTCCTGGGCCTGGGTGGCGGCCTGCCCGTCCCGCTGCGCTCCTACGGCGGCCTCTCCATCGTGCCCATGGAGGCGGCGGTCATCGAGCGCTCGCACGCCACCTCCAACCCCTCCTCCCGCCACTATTACGAGTACCCGCACGGCTCGGGGCCCGCCGTGACGCTCGGCCTGACGGACCTCCCGGCGGGCAATGGCACCCGCCTCTACGCCTGGGGCGCCAACCTCACCCTCCGCGACGCCTCGGGGGCGACCCAGGTGATCCGCACGGGCTCCTGGGCGGACGGCCCCGCGGGGTCCGGCGACGTCCACGCCGCCTACGCCCTCATCGACCTGGAGGGCGTCAAGGCCCCCCTGCGGGTGCAGCAGGCGACCGCCTACGCGACGGGCCTCGCGCTGGCGGGGGAGGGGCCGCTCGTCTTCCACGCCGCCCGCGGCAGCCTCAGCGACCGCGCGGGCACCCTCCACCTCGACGGCGATGCCACGGTGCCGGGCGGCGAGTTCCGGCTCTCCCTCGACGGCGACGGCCTGCTCGCCACCACGACCCAGGCCCTGCAGGCGTTCACCGGCGCGGTCACCTGGCAGCCCCGCCCCTTCCCGTGGCTCCCCGCCTCCCTCGCCGCCGCGGGGGTGGCGGTGGCCCTCTACGCCCTCCCCACCGTGCGCGGCGTGCTCCTGCTGCGCAACGGCCCCCGCGCGGCGCGCCACCTGCGCAGCGAGGCGTACGCGCACTGGGCCAGCCGGGCGCAACTGCACGACCGGCTCCGGCTCGCCGTCTGGCTGGAGGGGCGGGCCGTCCACAACGCCCCCACCGTCGGGGAGTTCCGCACCGAGCGCGCCATCCTGCTGCGCCAGGCGGGACGGCTCGACGACGCCCTCGAGGAGCACCGCCGCGCCCACGACCTGCTGGCGGTGGGCCCCGACGGCGGCTACCTCGCCCTCAACGCCTTCCAGGCCGCCCTCGCCGGGGCGGAGGCGGGCCGCGACTCCGAGGCGCTGCGTTGGCTGCAGGCCGCCATCGAGGCCGACCGCGGACTGGTCACCGAGGCGCGCTCGCACCCCACCCTGCTGCGCCTGCGCTCCCACCCGGACTACGGGGCGGTGACGGCGTGAGCGGCGAGCCCGACCTGGCGATCCCCGGCGAGCGCCCCTCCCTGCACGGCCTCGCCGGCCGGCCCCGCCACCTCGGCGTCTCCGACACCCTCACCCGCTCGCAGCTCGCGGCCTACAACGTCGTGGCGGCCCAGCCCGGCTGCACCCAGGCCCAGGTCGCCCTCGCCCTGCGCGTCACCCACCAGACCGCCAGCTTCCACCTCCTGGCCCTCGCCCGCCTCGGCCTCATCGCGCAGGTGCGCGACGGCCGCATCCTGCGCCACTTCCCCGGCCCCACCATGCCGCGCGCCGGCGTCTACCTGGAGGCGCTGCTGCGCGACCCCCGCAAGGCGCGGCTGCTGCGCTTCCTGGCCCGGCACCCCGTCGAGCGCCTCACCGTCAACGAGCTGGCCAAGCGCGCCGGCGTGGTCTTCGGCTTCGCCAAGCGCACCCTGTGGCAGCTCCACCACGTCGGCCTCGTCACCCTGGAGCGCCGCAACTACCAGTACCTCATCCGGGTCTCCGACGAACTGCGCGGCCTCGTCCAGGCGCAGGACGGGGGGCAGCCCTAGCTGGACGCCGCGTTCATGAACGGGCGGCCGCTGGAGGCCGCGTGGCCGTCGCCTCCATCTTCGTCTCGACGCTCCTGCTGAGCTTCGCCGTGACCCTGCTGCTGGCCGGCCTCTTCGGCGCCTACTTCGGCAAAGGCCGCAGCCGCACCCTCGGCTTCGCGCTGACCCTGGTGGCCGTCCTCCTCATCGCCCTCTTCTGCGCCCTCACCTGGAACCTGGTGAGCGGCATCCACCCCGTCTTCGACCCCTACACGGTGGGCAAGTCGATGGCCGCCGTCGCGGCCGCCACGCTCGGGTTCTTCGTGGCTGCTGGGGTCTTCGTGTTGGCGGTCATGCGGAGCTAGCCCCTCTGACCAATCTGACCAAACCACGGATTGCACGGAGTCAAGCTGCATCCGCGGAGTCTGCGTCTTCCGCGGTTCGTGGAGGCGAAGCTGCCCGACTCGACCGCGAAAGGCGCAAAGACCAGGAAATTTTCCTATCGGTTCGCGGGCTTCGCGGTTGGGGGTCCGTGAAAATCCGTGGAATCCGTGGTTTGGTCGGGACGTGACGCAGGCTTAACACGGAGCCAAAGCTGGCGCGCCTGTGCCCGTGCTCGGTGTCGAGGGAACCGCCCACACGCTGGGCGTCGGCATCGTCGAGGAGGACGGAGGCCGCTGCCGCATCCTCGCCAACGAGCGCGCCATGGCCAAGCCGGCCACGCAGCCCCCCACGGAGCCGGGCGGGCCCGCCGCGGGCATCCATCCCCGCGAGGCGGCGCACCAGCACGCCGAGGTCGCCCCCGCGTTGCTGCACCGCGCGCTGGAGAAGGCCAAGCTCTCCCCCGTCGAGCTGGACGGGGTCGCCTTCAGCCAAGGCCCTGGCCTCGGTCCCTGCCTGCGGGTGGCGGCGACGATGGCC
>JBHELM010000242.1:0-10150 GCA_046352715.1 Thermoplasmatota archaeon
GTGCAATTCGTGGTTCCACCGAGGGGTGCATCGCTCATCCCACCGCCTCCAGCACGGAGCGTGCCTTCGCGAGGATGCTGGCGCGCGGGGCCCCCTCCATCGGCTGCTGGGCGGCGAACGCCTCGAACTCCTGCGCCACGCTGCGAAGCTCGGCGGCGGCGCGCACGTCGAGGCCGTCCTGCGCCCACTCCAGCGCCACGTCGAGGTGCGCGCAGGCGGCACCTGCCTGGCGGATGGCGCGCAGGTCGATGGCGCCGCGCAGCGCGGGGTCGATGGCCTGGACGCGGAGGCGGGCGACGGCTCCGGCGGGGACGCGTTCGATGGCGTCGAGCGCAGCCTGCTTCACCTGCGCCGCGTCGAGGCCGGCTGCGTCGATGGGCGCCAGGTCGGCGTAGGCGCGGCCCGGGATGGCGCGGAACGTGACTTCCGGCGCCGGACGGAGCAGGGATGGCGGGGAAAGCTTGGCGACCAACGAGTCTGGGCTCCCCGGAATCCCCGCAATCCCTGCTTCGGAGGGGAGGTGGCCTAGCCGAACGTCGAGGAAGCCTTTCTCCTGGCTGGCCTCGGCGATGCTGACGCGCTCCGGGGCGCCGCAGTACCAGGCGTTCGGCGCCACCTGCGCCGTGCCGTGGTGGTGGCCCAACGCGACGTAGTGGAACGGCCGGAACCACGCAGGGTCGAGGCTCAGCTCGTTGAACTCGGCGTGGCTGAACGCCTTGAGCCCGTTGACGGCGCCGTGGACGAGGAGGACGTCGAAGCCGGGTCCGCCGACGGGCGCCTCCAGGATTTCCTTGGCGAACGTCTCAGCGTCGGCGCATTGGGGGACAGCGTGGACGCGCACCGGCCCGGCGGGCGTCGCGACCTCGACGGTCTCGCGCTGGCCCTTGAACACGACGTGGACGTTGGGAAGATGGTCGTAGAGCCGGAACGGCGAGCCGGTCTCGCGCAGCTTGGGGTGCTCGTGGTTGCCCGCGATGGCGACCGTCGGGATGCCCGCCTCGCTCAGGCGGACGAAGCCCTCCATCGCGGCGGCGAGCGCGCGGTTGCCGGGCCGCACGCCATCGAACAGGTCGCCCGAGTGCAGCACCAGGTCGGGCCGCTCCGCGACGGCCGCGTCGATGATGGCGCGGAAGGCGCGGGCGATGTCCTGCTCCCGCACGTTGAGCCCGCTGGCGTCGGTGCGCTGGTACTGCTGGTGCCCGAGGTGGGTGTCGCTGAAATGGAAGATGCGCGCCGCTGGGCATCCCTCCCTGGGGCAGGCAGGTCATGGAAGGAGATGGGGCTTGCGCCCCGGTGTGAACGCACTTCAGAGGAGGAGTGTTTGGACGCCCGCACTTGTAGCCGCCGCAGCCATCTTGCGGTCGCAGGTGACCAAGGTGGCCTCTTCCGTCTCGGCCAACGCGACGTATTGGGCGTCATAGAAAGTGAGGTTGTGGGCGTGCCGCCAAGCCAAGGACTCGGCGACGGGCCGCAAGTCGATGCCCGCCAGGAGCCGGCGATGCGTCTCCGCCAAGACCGAAGCGTCGGCGCGCCTCAGGTCCTTTTGGAGCGCACGGCCCACCTCGCTCCAGAGGAGTTGGGGCGCCACCTTTGGCTCGGCCGCGTGCAGGACGTACCAGTCACGAAAGGCCGCCGTGCCAGTCTGCTCAAGGGCCATCTTGACCAGCGCGCTGGCGTCCAGGACGTAGGTCATTCGTTGTCCCTGATTTCCCGCAGGATGTCCTCGATGGGGCGGGTCGCCTTGAAGCGGTGGCTGTCGAACCACTTGACCTGCTCCATCACGGCGAGGCGGCGGGCTTCCGCCTCCAGGGCCGCCTTTGCCAGTGAAGAGGGTTGGATACCGGCTGCTTCCAGCGCTTCCTCCATGTCATCAGGGATGCGGATGCTGACCACGCCCATGGAAGGGACTTGTCGTTCCGTATACATAGAGTTTACTCCTGGAATTCAGTAGAATCCGGCATCGACCTTCACCGCCGCAGGGGCCGGGCGCACCGCGGCCTCCCCCAGCCGGTCCCCGTAGAGGTGGGCCTTCAGGGGCAGCGCGAACGGGGCGCCCGGCGTGGTCACGAGCGCCTCGCCCGGCTCGAGCATCTGGATCTCGGTCGCGACCTGGCTCAGGTCCTGCCGCGCGCCGGACTTGACGCGCTCGCGGTCGGTCGGGTCGGCGAGGCCGAGGATGAACAGGGTGTTGAGCTGCGACAGCAACTCGTCGGAGAGGAGGCGGGGCTGCTGCGTCACGGCGCCGAGGCCGACCCTGAACTTGCGGCCCTCGCGGGCGATCTGGGCGAAGACGTTGGCGCTGCCGCCCTTCTGGTTGAGGACGCGCTGCGCCTCCTCCAGGGTCACGCAGACCGGCGGCAGGGAGCGGAACAGGGCGGGGTCGCGGGCGGCGTCGCGGTAGCGCTCCAGCAGGCTGCGGGCGAGGACGGCGGAGACGAGCAGTTCCTCGCTCGGGAACAGCCCGGAGGTGTCGACGAGGACCGTATGGCCGGCCTCCAGCGCGGACAGGATGGCGGCCGTCGTGCTGAGTGCGTTGTCCGAGTGGATGACCGGCTGGCGCAGGATTTGCTCGCAGCGGCGCTTCAGGACGTTGAGGGTGCCGGGGTGGAACTTGCCGCGGCCGAGCGCGCCGTCCAGCTCCTCGGCGGAGAGGCGGTCCACCTGGGCGATCCAGTCGCGGCCGAAGCGGCTCCACACGCCCCACAGCGCCTCCTCCTGCGCGTCGGTGACGTGGTAGACGTTGGCGAAGTCGGCGGCCGTGATCTCCGACGCGGAGACCGCAAGCTCGTGGACGCGGCCGGGGAAGCCCTGGATGGCGCGGCTGGTGTAGACGTGCAGCCGGTCGCGGCGCGGGTGGTGCAGCAGGCCCCGCAGCGGCCGGCCGTCGGGGTGGGTCGCGGCGCCGCCGTCGGCGTACTCGCCGTGCGGGTCGAGCAGCAGCAGGCCGACGTGGCCCGAGTCGAGGCAGGAAGCCGCGAGCACCTTCAGGAGGTTGCTCTTGCCCATGCCGGTCGTCGCGAAGATGCCGACGTGCTGCGCCAGCGCCCGGGGGTCGAGGCCGAGGCGGTCCGGCAGCGCCTCGTCGCCGCTGCGCAGGAACCCGAGCTCCAGGTCGCCCTTGCGCGGCGCGAGGAACCGGAAGTCGCCAAGTCCGGGGCGGCGGACGGGGCAGAAGTGGCCGGGCAGCGTCTTGGGCTTGCGGAAGCGGCCGTCCGCCTGGAGGTGGCCGAGCGGGGCCGCCACGACCGCCTTGAAGAGGCGCTGCTCGCGGTCGAACAGGACCAACGGCTCGGCGTCGGGGGCGGAGAGCAGGGCGCCGGCGGTGCGCTCCTCCCACTCCCCGTCGCGGGCGTCGGCGCCGTACTCCAAGTTGGTGACGCGCAGGTAGAACGGAGTGCCCGCCCCTTCCTGGGCGATGAGGATCTCCCCCAGCCGGACGTCCTCGTCGGGGCCGGTGCGGATGCGCAGCTCGGTGACGGAGCGCCCCGTGATGCGGCCGACGGTCCCCTCCCCGGGCACGCCTCCTGCCAGTCCCTGCGCCTCCTTAAGGGTGGCCGTGCACAGGCCAAGGCCTGTCCGCCGCAGGGCGCTGTCACTTCTCCGCGCCGATGGCCTGCGGGACGGCGTGGGCTTCGACGTGGCCCGCCGAGGGGACGGAGACCCGCAGCACCGTGCCGCCGATGAGGGCCGCCAGCGCCGCGAACAGGGCGCCGACGAGGAAAGCCACGTGGTAGCCGCTGAGCAGGGCCGCGGAATCCCCTGCCCCGGAGGACAGCGCGTCCTGCGTCCGGGAGGCGGCGAGGCTGGCCAGGACGGCGAGGCCCAGCGCCCCGCCCATCATGAACGAGGTGTTGACGAGGCCGCTGGCGAGGCCGCCCTCCTCCGGCCTGGCGTCGCTCATCGCCGCCAGGAACAGCGGGTTGAATGCCATGCCCGCCCCCACTCCCAGCAGGAGCATGCCCGGCAGGACCGCGGTGAGGAACCGCCCGTCCACCGGCGCCACGGCGAAGAGGGCGAGGCCGGCGGCGGCCAGCAGGAGGCCCGCAGCGATGGGGCGCCGGATGCCGAAGCGGTTCACCATCTTGGCCGACAGCCAGACCGAGAACAGGGCCATGATGACGTCGGCGGGCAGGAACGCCAGCCCCGTCTGCTGCGCGTCGTAGCCCAGGATGCCCTGCATGTAGAGCGAGGTGAGGAAGAACCAGGCGAACATCGCCGCCGCCCACAGCATGCCGATGGCGTTGGAGGCCAGGATGTTGCGCTTGGTGAACAGGCCCAGCGGCACGAGCGGCGCCTGCACGGAGCGCTCGATGAGGACGAAGACCGCCATCAGCGCCGCCGCGCCCGCCAGCCGCAGCAGCGTCGTGGCGGAGGTCCAGCCGGCGTCCTTCGCCTCCAGCACGGCGTAGACGGCGAGCAGCAGGGATGCGGTGACCGTGAGGGCGCCCGCGACGTCCAGCCTCCCGGTGGCGACCCCAGGCCGGTCAGGGACGAACGCCCGCGTGCCGAGGTAGACCGCGAGGCCGATGGGGACGTTGATGAGGAAGTTCCAGTGCCAGTCGAAGTGGGCGGTGATGAAGCCGCCCGCGAGCGCCCCCACCGCTCCGCCGCCGGAGGCGACGAACGCGAAGATGCCCATCGCCTTGACCCGCTCGGGGCCGTCGGGGAACAGGTCCATGATGAGGGCCAGGGAGACCGCGGTGACGACGGCGGCGCCGAGCCCCTGGATGGCGCGCGCGACGATGAGGACGGTGGCGGACTGGGCCAGCCCGCAGGCCAGCGAGGCGAGCGTGAAGACGGCGAGGCCGGCGAGGAAGAGGCGCCGCGTGCCGTAGAGGTCGCCCGTGCGGCCGGCCAGCAGCAGGAAGCCGCCGAAGGCGAGCATGTAGGCGTTGATGACCCACGCCAGGCCGGCGCTGGAGAAGTGGAGGGAGTCCTGGATGGGCGTGAGCGCGAGGGTGGCGATGGTCGTGTCGAGGACGTTCATCAGCGTCGCCAGGCAGAGGACGCCGAAGGCGAGCCAGCGCGTGCGGCCGGTCAGGGTGGCCGGCGGGGCGGGGCCCGGGGGCGCAAGGTCGGTCTGGGTCATGGGGGCTCCGGGGAGGAAGAGGGGAGAAGAACCCGTCGGCGCGGGACTACGCCGCCACCTGGAGTGGCCGGGGCGCCGCGCCGAAGCACTCCCGCAGCAGGGGCGCGATGGCGGCGGGCTTGACGCCGTGGTTGGACTTCGGCAGGAGGCGGTGCTGCGCCCCCGGCACGGCCTTGGCGGCGGCAGCGGCGGCCAGCTTGAGCGCCGGCGTGGTCTTCTCGCCCGCGACCAGCCACGTTGGCGCCTTGACCTTCGCCAGCCGCTGCGTGGGCACCTCAAAGCTGCCCATGATGGCGGCGTCGTAGGGCAGGGTGTGCGCGGCACCGCGCATGACCTTCCACATCGGCAGGAGCCTCATGATGGGGATGGCGAACCCCGGCACGCCGACGGTGCGCATGAAGAGCGCCACCGCGCCGTCGCGGTCGCCGTGGTCGACGAGCGTCTGCACCTTCGCGCCGTAGGCGGGGTCCGTCCGGTCGCCGGGGTCCGCCTTGACATAGGGCGGCTCGTAGGCAAGCAGGCCCGCCATCGCGACGCCCGCGGCGGCGGCCTCCAGCGCGAGCGCGGCTCCCGACGACTGCGCGAAGACGTAGGGCCTGCCGCCCGCGGCCTTGCACAGCGCCGCCAGGTCCTCGACCTCGCGCTGCACGGCATACGAAGGCGTGTCGCCGGAGTCGCCGCGGCCGCGCCGGTCGTAATTGTACACCGTGAAGTGCTTGGCCAGCTCGTCCGCCATCCTTTGCGCGAACGTGAAGGTCCGCACGCCCAGCGCGCCGTTGACGATGACCAGGGGCGGGCCCTGGCCGAGGACGTCGTAGGCGATGCGGGTGCCGTCCTTGGAGGTGACGGTCTCCATGCGCCACCTCAGAAGGGGAGCTCCTGCTCGCACAGGGCCGCGAGGTTGTCGAGGCTCTGGCTCCAGCCCACGGGCGCGCCGTCGGCGGCGGGGCCCTTGGGGATGCCGGCCTGCACGATGTCGACGCGGGTGCCGCCCTCCACCTTGGTGAGCTCGATGGTGACGGTCATCTCGCCCTGCATGGAGGGGTCGTCGGTCTCGAAGCGGTCGGTGTGGACGATGCGCTTGTTCGGGACGAGCTCCTTGTACTGGCCGCCGAAGGAGTGGGTCCAGCTCCGGTTGATGGTGCTGAAGCTCATGCGGAAGGTCCCGCCGACCTTGGGCTCCATCTTGTGGACCTTGCCGGTGAAGCCGTGCGGCGGGATCCACTTGGCGTAGGCGTCGGGGTCGAGGAAGCACTGGTAGACGCGCTCGGGCGGCGCCTTGATGACGCGGCTGAGGCGCAGCGTCAGGGAGTCGGGGCGCGGGCCTTCCGACGTGGTGGCGGTGGTGGCGCCGTGCTTGGTGGTCGTCGTGCCGGCGTGGGTCGGGGTGGTGGTCTTTGCCATGGGGTTCATTTCTCCAGGTGCTTGGCGAGGGCGTCGAGCGTGCCTTCCCAGAAGAGGCGGTACTGGATGAGCCAGCCGAAGGCGGCAGAGAGCGGCGCTGCCTTGAGGGCGCAGCGGCGCACGCGGCCGTCCGGGGTCTGCTCCAGCAGGCCCGCCTCCTCCAGCACGCGCAGGTGCTTCGAGATGGCTGGCGCGCTCACCTTGTGCGGGGCGGCGAGGTCGCCCACGGCGCAGTCGCCCTCCGCCAGCCGCACGAGGATGGCCCGGCGGATGGGGTGGGCGAGCGCCGCGAAGACCGCGTCGAGGTCCGCACGAGGTTCCTTCACCATCTGGTTAACAGTTAGGCGTGCTGGATACTTAACCGTTTGGTGAAGCGTTGTTGCCGACGGCTTCGGCAGAGGAGCCGCGAGGAGCGGTAGACATGCAGAAGAAGGAAGAAAGAGGAGGATTCGGGCCTACGCCAGCGCCTTCTCCAGGTGCCCGAAGTTCTGGATGACGCCCTGCCGGCTGCCCTCCGTGTGCCCTGGCTTCGCCATGGGTCCCTGCGTGAACGTCATCTTGGTGCCCATCTTGCCGGGCTCCATCGTCGGGACCTCCTCCAGCTCGACCGTGATCGGGATGACGTAGGGCGTCTCGCTGGGGCCGAGGTAGATGTCGAAGTCCCAGCGCTGGCTGAAGCGCCGGTTGGGGACGACCTCGGTGTAGACGCCGTGGTTGTGCAGCTCACCATGCTCCTTGTTCGACATCACGATGTCGTAGCCGCCGCCGACGCGGACGTCGAGCTTGGCGATGCGGAACTGGAACCCCATCTGCCGGGCCGAGGGCAGCCACCACTTCTCCAGGCCCTCCTTCGTGCTCCACATCTTCCACACCTTCTCGGGGCTGGCGTTGAGGTAGCGCACGAGCTCGAACCCCTCGCCCTCGCCGGGCACCTCGACCTCCTCCGCCAGGCGCTCCGCGACCATGCTGAACCCGCCTGCCGCCGCCTCCGGCTGGTAGGGGCCCGTCGTGGGGTACGGCCCGTGCGTGACCTTCATGCGCGTGCCGCCGTTCTCGGGGAGGAACTCCATCGTGCCGGTGGCCTCGAGGCCGGAGCCGTCGGGCCAGATGTCGCGGATGACGATCTTCCGGTTGGGCACGATCTCGGCGAAGGTCCAGATGGCCTTCCAGTCCGGCTGCGTGGCGTGGCCCATGCGGAGCTGGCCGCCGGGCTTGAAGGAGATGGACTCCACCTTGCCCTGGCCGACGGGCCAGAAGAACTTCTCCAGCATCTTGGGGTCGGACCACGCCTTGAAGACGCGCTCGGGCGGGGCCTTGAACCAGCGCTCGAGGTGGACGGTGCGTTCCTTGACGTGGGCGTGGGCGCGGTGGCGGGTGGCGAGGCGCTCCAGCTTGTCGAGGCCGGCGTTCCAGCCCTGCGTCGCCATCGCGTGGTGCTCCGGCGGGACGCCCTTGACCTGCACGGTCATGCGGGTCTTGCCGTCCTCCGGCTTGCCGATTGGGGCGAAGCGGACGGTGATGAGGAACGCCTGGTCGGGGTCGCCCGACACGATCTCCGTGTAGGGGGTGAGGACGTGGAAGACGCCCTCCTGCGGGTTGCGGTCGCCGTTGGGCTGCGGCATGTCGAAGCGGACCTTGCCGCCGACGCGCACGTCCCACTCGTGGACGACGAGGTCGAGGGGGGCGGGGTTGAGCCACTTGGCGTACTTGGTGGGGTCGGTCCAGTAGCTCCACAGCCTCTCGGGCGTGGCGTTGAACACGCGCTCGATGGTGAGTGTCGGCGCGGCGGGCGTGGTCTTGGTGGCGGTGCTGCTCATGTCAGGCATCCTCCTCTAGTGCGGCTGCGAGGCGGTCGAAGGCGGCGTTCCAGCGCCGCTCGGACTGCTTGATCCAGTCCGAGGCGCGCTCGAGCCCGTGGGCCCGCAGGCGAACGTGCCGGCTCCGGCCATGCTTGCGTGTTGCCACAAGACCCGCCTCCTCGAGGACCCGGACGTGCTTCTGCACCGCCATCAGGGTGATGGGCAGCGGCGCCGCCAGCTCGCTGAGGGTCCGCTCGCCATGCTCGAGCTGCACCAGCAGCCCGCGGCGGGTCGGGTCCGCCAGCGCGGCGAACGTCCGGTCCAGGTCCATGTTATACCGATAGGTTGAGTGTTGTTATGAGGCTTTGCATGGGCGCAGGACCTGTCGGAAAGCGCAGGCCCGCGTCCTGCACCAACGGAACCTATTCAGCGCACGGCGCGCATCTCGAAGGGCATGAAGTTCACCGTCGTCGTGGACCCGCAGCCCGAGGGTGGGTTCACTGGCCAGTGCCTGGAAATCCCTGGTGTAGTCGCGCAGGGACGGACCGCGGAGGAGGCGATGGCCAACGTCGAGCAGGCCATCGCGCTTGCCTTGGAGCTGTCGGACCTGTAGCCTCGTCCCTGGGGCAATCCGGCAGGGGCGGCCGTGGTGCCGCTATTGCTTCGCCAACTCCGCGTAGATTCTCGCGCACGCCTCGCGTCCCTTCGTGAAGCTGCCGAGGCGGAACGACTCCTCCGGCGCGTGCATGTTCTCGTCCCTGTTCCCGAAGCCGCACAGGATGGCCGCCACGCCGAGCCGTTTCTGCATGTCGGCCACCGGCGGGATGCTGCCGCCCTCCGGGATGAGCACCGGCTTCTTGCCCCAGGTCGCCTCCAGGGCGCGGTCGACCGCCTTGACGAGCGGATGCTCCGGGTCGGCGCGCACGGCGTCCCCGGCGGAGAGCACGGACACGGCGACCTTGGTGCCGGGCTTGGCGAGGCTCTTGAGGTGCTTCTGCACCAGCGCCGCGATGCGCTTGGGGTCCTGCCCCGCAACGAGGCGGCAGCTCACCTTGGCGTGGGCGTGCGCCGGGATGACGGTCTTCGCGCCCTCGCCGGTGTAGCCGCCGTAGATGCCGTTGACCTCCAGCGTCGGCCGCACGCCGATGCGCTCGTAGGAGGTCCAGCCCTTCTCGCCGAACAGCGCCGTGACGCCGGCCTGCCGCTTGAGGGCGGCGTCGCTCTCCTGCACCTTCCTCAGCCGCGCGCGCTCGGCCTTGCTCGGGGCCACCACGCCGTCGTAGAAGCCCGGCACCTTGACGCGGCCGGTTGAAGCGTCCTTCAACTGGGCGAGCATGTGCACCAGCGCCTCGTTGGGGTTCCACAGGATGCCGCCGAAGGTGCCGCTGTGCAGGTCCGACTTCGGCCCCTGCACGTCGACTTGGAAGTAGGCGAGGCCGCGCAGCGTGTGCGTCAAGGCGGGCTGGCCCTCGCCGCGCATCGGGGAGTCGGAGACGATGAGCAGGTCCGCCTTCAGGTCCTTGCCGGCGCGGTCGAGCACCTGGCCGTAGTGGATGGAGCCGACCTCCTCCTCGCCCTCGAAGACGAACTTGAGGTTGACGGGCAGCTTGCCGGAGGTCTTGAGCCACGCCTCCGCCGCGAGGAGGTGGCAGTAGAACTGCCCCTTGTCGTCGGTGGTGCCGCGGCCCCACACCCGCCCGTCGGCAACCCGCGCCTCGAACGGGGGGTAGGTCCAGCCATCCTCCTGCTTCGCCGGCTGCACGTCGTAGTGGCCGTACACCAGCAGCGTCGGCGCGTCCTTGCCAGCGTGCAGCCAGTCGGCCACGATGGCGGGGTGGCCGTCCGTGGGGACCAGCCG
>JBHELM010000243.1:0-6851 GCA_046352715.1 Thermoplasmatota archaeon
ATGGACGTTGTAGCCGGTCACGGGTCCGCTGCCTTCGCCTTGTGGCGGCTTCCAGGACAGTGTGACCTGGTCCGGTCCTGGGCCAGGCGTTGCGGCAACTCCTTGCGGGGCACCCGGGGCAGCTGGTGCGGTGGCTGGCACCAGCAGGTGCAGGGCTTGGCTGGCGTGGAAGGTGAAGGAGGCCGAGGCATCCAGGTGGCAAGGGCCGTGGGCGGTGATGCGGTATTCCCGGAAGGGCAAGTGGAGTTCGTAGACGCCGCTGCGGTTGACCCACGCAACGAAGCGTTCTTCGCCGCTTTGGGCCTCGACGCGCGCCATCCACGCCGGCTGCTGGCTATCCTGGTCGAGGACGCGGCCGCGAAGGACACCCGTCCCCCATGGTGCCGCCGGAGGCGTGGCGGAGGTGGAGGCTTGGGTGGCCGTGGTCGAGGACGGCGCAGAGGTCGGTGCCGTGGTTGGAGCGGTGGTCGGCGTGGGCTCGTCGGGGTGCAGGACCAAGGTGGTGGTGCCAGTCGAGTCCACTGGCGCCGCAGCCGTGGAGCTGGTGGGGCTGGATTTGGGGCCGAAGCCCAGGCAACCGCTGGTTGCCAGCACCAACAGCACAGTCAGCCATCGCATTGGGTTCGGACGGGGGATTTCTGTATTAATGCGTATGCGTGCCCTGCGCGGGATGGACGCAATCCTCCGCGCCGTTTCCGTTCAACCCGCTAGGGCAGGGATGCGGCCCAGAACCAGGCTTAGCAAGTGTGCGCGTGCGCGAAGAGTGTGCCATGCACCCTATTTACTCCCCCGGCCCTGGCCGCCCTGTGAGCACCCGTCGCGCCATCGCGTTGGCAATCCTTCTGGTGGGTGGCATTGGCACCGCGGTGGCCGGAACCGCTCAGGAACTGTCGCCAAGCGTGCCCACCGTGTTTCAGGTCGAAGCGCCCCGCGACGGCGATGCGGGCGCCTACAATCTCACCGTCTACGCCCGCAGCGATGGCGAATGGATTGCGGTGAATGCCTCCCGGCAGGACTTGCGCTTCGTCCACCGCTTCCACCCATGGATCCTTGACGGGCAGCCGGTCCTGCTGGAGGAGGCCAGCGAGCACCGGCGCGGCTACTGCCAGATGAGCGACACCGCGGCCGCCGCTTTCAATGGCGACCTGTTTCTCCCCAACGGCACGCTGGTCGGGCACGGGAAGGCCTGCAGCAGCTACGGGCTGTCTCCCATCCACCGGGACCAAGCGTGGGGGCAGCGCCAGTTGAGCATGGCCACCGCATCCTACGAGATCCTTCCCGACGGCGACGATTACTACCTCCCCAGCGAGGCCAGCTTCTGCGGGCACATCAACGCCTTCCAGAAAGGCCCCGTCGCTCTGGCTGCGCTGCCCGACCTGTTTGCCGGCTGCAGCATCCACCTGTATTCCCGCGCCCCGCCGCCCGAGTACCGTGTGGTGGGGATGGCCTCCTACAACGCGGAGCAGGCCCTCGTTATCGAGGGGATGCGGCCACGCACCACCTACACGCCCACGCATTGGTGGTTCGTGGAAAGCAACCCCTACCCTGTGCGCGTGACCACGCAGAAGGACCACCAACTGCTTGTCTGGGACCTTGCCGCCTTCCACCGCGGGGCATCGCTTCCAGTCTTGCCACCACCAGCACCCCCCATGGTCCGGCACCCGTGGGGCCTCCAGGGCCCCCTTGAGGACACCGTGCACCCGTTCCCGTTGTCGCAGGCCATCCAGGTCGCCCGCACAGACCCGACTTACCCAGGGCTGCGGGACTACCTGGATGCACACCCCGGCGCCGTCGTGCAGGAAGCCAGCTTCCGTTCCTTCCACGACGATGGTGGCGCGCGCGGGGCCATGTGGGATTGGGTTCTCAGCGATGGGGACGGCCGGCCGCGGATCTTCATGACGCACCGCAGCACTGGCCCCGTTGGCGGCCCGAGTGCCGAGATGATTCACTACCGCACCGGCATCCAGGTTCCCGACGACCCCGTGCCGCATTACCAGTACCTGGACGACGACCCCTGGGAGGGGGCTGTTCCCATGTTTCGGCGCCCGGACCAACTGCCCTCGGTGCCCAGCGTTGCCTCGCTCGAGGTGCTCTACCATGCCCTGACCGGACGTGTCGCCAACGCTTGGGGCATCTCGCCGCATTGTGCAGTCAGCTGCTACCACAACGACGGGCCCTATCTAACGGTCGGTGAGACCCACGAGAACTCCACTTCGCAGTGGCGCGAGAGCGACATCTTCTTCGGCAGCGGCCAAGAAGGCAACGACCTGCGCCGGTCACTCTATGTTAACGCAGTGGGAACCCTAATTGGGTGGAGGGCGGATGATGTGCAGGACCGCTATGGCCCTGACTTGAAGCCCAAGAACGACACGTTGGTCCCGCTGGCGTTCTCCATCGGCCCGACGCAGCCTGGAACGGTGTGGGCCTGGCGCCTGGGTGGGGCTGCGGCCGCAACCGGCCTGGCAAGTCTCGTTGCAGCGTTTGTGTACTGGTTCTGGCCCAGCCTGAAGACCGGTGCGCTGAGCTTGTTCTCGCGCATCCACGAGACCCAGGTTCCCAACCACCCGCGCCGCCAGCGCATCCTGGAAGTCATTGTTCACAGCCCCGGCATCCACTTGCGCGAGCTGGCCCTGCAGTCCGGCATGGGCCTGGGAACGCTGCGCTACCACCTGGGAAAACTCCGAGCCGTCGGCGCGGTGCGCAGCGAACGCCGCGGCGGCTACGTCTGCCACTACCTGCCCGGCCAGCCGCGCACCGCGCTTCCACGCTCCATGCAGTCGCCTGGCTACCAAGCCGTCGCCACGGCGCGCGAGGAGAATCCCACGGCGAGCGTGGCTGACCTGGCGCACCGCACGGGGTTGGCCGAAAGCACCGTTCGCTACCACCTGCGACGCCTTTGCGGCCAGTCGACGTAGAAGTTGGAGGCTTAAGGGGGCACGCGCCGGACGGCAACCCATGTCGTGGGATCACGGATGGGGGAGATGCCGCACCGCAACCACCACCATGATCACGACGGCGGCCTCCGGCTTCGATTGAGAACCACTGAGACCGTTTTGCGCATGCGCGAATCTGGCGGGGAGCCGGATGTCTGGGTGCTTCCCAACGGGGGACCGTCGCAATCCAGGTCATTGCGATGACGCCGGCAGCAGGCGACCTGCCCTACACATTGCGCATCCACGGCGAATCCCGCAATGACGCCTTGCCGCGCGGCAAACCGGTGCCGCCGCACCGCCCTCGAATCTGGCGCAGACGACCTCATCTGGCTCTCGCCGCACGGTGCCGCCGGCCTCGGCGCAGGCACCTACCAAGCCCACTTCGAGGCAACCGCCAGCGACCAACTCAGCCTCACCGAATTGTTCGAGGCCTACGTACGCTGATCCTGCATGGCCCTTCCGGTAGGCGGGGGGCGGCTGCGTCGGCCGCGAGCAAGACGAGGTTTCTAGACCAGATACTCGACCTTCTTGCGGCCGCGGGCAAGCCGGCTGTGGCTGCTGCAACAGCGGAAGAGGAACACCTACATTCCACCGCGCGGCCTGAACAAGGTGGTGCGTGGTGCATGAGCTTCTGCGAATTGGCAGTGGTGGGCGTAGTAGGCGCGCCAGGAGTAGGGGCGGCCTTGGACGCCGGCGTCGCGCATGGCGCGCCGGATGGCGTCCCCAATGTTGGTGCGCATCAGGAAGCGCGGCGCGCCGCCGTAGGGCCGAAACAGCGGGCTGTCGGGGGTGAGCTCTTCGCCGGCTTGGATGCGGGTGCGCAAGTAGGCGCGGATGGCCTCGCAGCCCTCCTGGCTGAGGAAAAACAGGAACCTTTTCTTGTTCTTGCTCAAGGTCTTGCTGACCTCGATGCGGGTGGGAACCTTCGTGAAGGCGACGTCGTCTTTCTCGATGGTCATCTCGACCAGGTCCCTGAGGCGCAATCCGTCGCTGCCATCCACCCGCCCGATCACTTGGGGGCGTTGTCCCCCGTGGGCCATGACGAGCAGCATGGCGCGGGTGCGAATCTCGGCGGTTGCCAGGACCTTGCGCAGGGTTGCGGGTTCGTGCATGATCTCGTCTTCGGCGTTGGGGTTGTCGCGGGCGCCGGGGATGCTGTTGCTGCGCTTGATTTCCCGGTCGTGCCAAGCCAGGAAGCTCGACAGGGCCGTCATGAAGCTCTGCACTGTGCTTCCGAGGAGTTCGCGGTCGAACATGTCGTCGATGCACGCGGAGACGGCCTCTTCCAGTTCGGGTTGGCTCATCGCTAGCAAGTCGGCGGGGCGTTTGCCCAAGGCCAGGTCCAGGTTGCGCGCAATGTTTCTGAGCCAGACATCGGCCACGTTGCGGTCGCGGCGCGCGACGTTCTCGTACCAACTGGCAACCTGCGGGTTGGAAAGCAACAACGGGTGCCACTTCATCTCGCCCTTGACTCGTTTCGGCATCTTGATATTCCTTGGACAGGCAGCATACTTAAGGCCGCGCCACCGTGTGGCGTTGCCCATTTATCCTCACTACCTACGAGGGAACCACGAATTTCACGAATTGCACGAAACCAAAGGGGTCGTTTTTCGTGCAATTCGTGAAATTCGTGGTTCCCCCAAAGGCCAGACTGAATTTCCGGGCAAGGCCCCACCGTGTTCCAAACCGCGTGCGACATGGAACCCGTGGAATCCGTGGTTTGGGCGTCAGGTCGGCGGCAGCCAGAACGGCGAGCTGAGCTGGGTGTAGTCGAACACGAAGTGCGCCGCCATCGTCGTCCACAGCGGCGCGCCGCGCTTGATGAGCCAGCCGTACAGCAGGCCGAGAAGGGCAGGCAGGATGACCTGGAGAGGCGTGCCGTAGCTGAGGTGGAACAGCCCGAACAGCGCGGCCTGGCCCCACACCCCGAGCCTGCGCTGCAGGAGGCCGCGGAAGAAGATCTCCTCCCCCACGGCGGCGCTGAAGGCGAGCGCGACGGCCAGCGTCGGGGTCATCGCGTCCAGGATGGCGTCCGCCTGCTTGTTCGCGGGCTCGTAGTGGAGGGCGCGCAGCAGGAGGCCGAGGAAGATGAGCGCTGCGAGTGTCGCCACCCCCCACGCCACCCCCCAAAGCAGGCCGGGGATGGGGCGCTCCAGGTGGAGGTAGCGGACGGCGCCCCTCCAGGGGTCCACCCGGGTCCCCACCACCCAGGCGAGCGGGATGAGGCCGAGGGTCGCGAGGCTGAAGGCGACCTGCCCCCACAGCGCCGTGCGGTCGATAGGGCCGGACAGGCTCGCAACCTGCCCCGTGAGGGTGAAGTAGACGGAGACGGCGAACGGCAGGCCGAGCAGGGCGAGGTCGATGCCGAGCAGGACGGTCCACAGGGTCGGGCCGACGCCGTGGCGGGGGGCGTCGGGCGGCACCGCTGCGGGGGCGGGAGCGGCCGCCTGCACCCAGTCGCCCGTCGCGGGGTCGAAGGGCACGCCCGCGGCGCCCTCCACTAACCCCACCGGTGCCAGGCGGGGTGCCCTTCCTTGACCGTCACGAAGGTCCCGTCGCAGGTCGCCGTCACCTTGCCGTCGCAGTGGACGGCGCAGTGGACGGTGGCGCGGTCTTCGGAAATACTCTCGATGCGCGCCTCCAGCCGCAGCGGCTTGCCCGCGGGCGTGGGGCGCTTCAGCCGGACATGGAAGTCGGCGGTGACGGTGCACTGCGGCGCGTCCCAGCCCCACTTTTGCATCAGGCCGGTCGCGGCGCACCAGTTGCTGTGGCAATCCAGCAGCGTGCCGAGGATGCCGCCGTTGACGACGCCGGGGAACGCCTGGTGGTGCGGCTGCGGCGTGTACTCCATCACGAACCGGCCCCCGCCCTCGCCCACCTGCGCGGGGTCGCCCTCCCAGTGGCTCTTGATCTGGAGGCCCTTGGCGTTGGCGGGGCCGCAGCCGAAGCAGATGGAGTGGGGGGCGTAGCGGTCCTGGTCGGCCTGCACGCCTGCGCGCACCGGGTGGGCCGCTATGGCCGTTGCCGTCCGTCCTCCCCATCCGACCGCGAAGCCCACGAAAACAGCAGGGAAACTTCCTCTTGATGTTCGCGCCTTTCGCGGCCAGGCAGGGCCGCAAACCGCTTTGAGCCGACGCGCACGTGGCCCCGCCGTGGACGAGGCGGACCGCCGGGCGCTGCTGGCGTGGTACCGGGCGGGGCGCCGCGACCTGCCCTGGCGCCGCACCTCCGACCCGTACGCCATCTGGGTCAGCGAGGCGATGCTCCAGCAGACGCGGGTGGAGGTCGCAACGCCGTACTACGGGCGCTGGCTGCGGCGCTGGCCCACCGTGCAGGCGCTCGCGGAGGCCGGCGAGGAGGAGGTCCTGGCGGCGTGGAGCGGCCTCGGCTACTACAGCCGCGCCCGCAACCTGCACCGCGGCGCCCAGGCGGTCGTCCGCAAGCACGGAGGGCGGCTGCCGGCGAGTGTCGACGGGTTGCGCTCGCTGCCGGGCGTCGGCCCCTACACGGCGGCGGCGGTCGGCAGCATCGCGTTCGGTCTTCCCGCCGCCTGCGTCGACGGCAACGTGGTGCGCGTCGTGGCGCGGGTGGCTGGCATCCGGCAGGCCATCACTGGCAAGGTGCGCTCCCGCGTCGAGGCGCTGGCGCAGGAGTGGCTCGACCCCGCCGCGCCGGGCGACTGGAACCAGGCGATGATGGAGCTGGGCGCCACGCTCTGCACGCCGCGCAAGCCGCGCTGCGCCGCCTGCCCCGTCGCCGCGTCCTGCAAGTCCAAGGGCCGCGACCCCGAGTCCATCCCGCGCAAGGCCGCCGCGGCGAAGGTGACGACCGAGCGCGTGCAGCTCGCCGTCGTGCGCCGCAGGGGCCACGTCCTGCTGGTGCGCGCCCCCTCCGGCGGGCTCCTCGGCGGCCTGCTGG
>JBHELM010000244.1:0-8150 GCA_046352715.1 Thermoplasmatota archaeon
GGGTTGGGGTAGCCGGGGGCGAGGAGGGCGGGGCAGGGGACGCCGAGGGGGATGCCGCCGCTGCCCGCGAGCCAGCCGCCCACCGGCGCGAGGGGCGGCACAAGGTTGCTGACGCCGACCCCGGGGCCGTTGAGGTTGGTGCCGATGCGGAGGTCAGTCTTCCAGTAGTCGTGCCGGGGCGGCGGCTGGCGGACGTCGAGCAGCAGGATGGTGCAGGGGTTGGTGGGGTCCGTCGGGTCCGCGACGCCGACGCCGGCCTTGAAGTCGAAGACCGACACGACGGGCTCGTCGTAGCTCAACGAATAGTTCCCCGGTGGGCCCGCGGTGGCGGGGAGCCCGAGGGTGCTGGCCAGCAGCGTGGCCGCAAGGATGGTGGGCGTGGGACGCATGTGCTCTCTCCTTCTGGCTCCGTCGAGCCAAAGCCCGGCAACGCCGTCCCGTTCTTAGAGCCTGCACGGATTTGCTGGAAATCCCACCCTGCATTCCCGTACATGCGAGGGCACCTGCTGCTCCGGGCAATCTCCCAAAAGGCTGGGCCCCCCTTTCCTGCGAGATAAACCTTCTTCCTGCATAGTCTTAAGTCACTCTTTGAGTGGAAGAGCAGACTCGGTGGCCGTGGCTTGAACCTCTATTGGAAGACGTTCCTGCTCCTCTTCACGACCCTCGTGGTGGTGCTGGTCGGAAGCCTGCTCGTGGCCAACTCGGTGGTGGTGGGCAGCTTCCGCAGCCTGGAGCGGGAGAGTGTCCTGGAGAACGTCGACCGCGCCGACCAGGCGCTGCGCGACGACCTGCGCGTGCTCGACCTGGCCGCCAAGGACTGGGCGCAGTGGGACGACGCCTACGAGTTCGTGCTGGGCGGCAACCCCGACTTCGTGGAGAGCAACCTCCTGCCCGGCAGCTTCGGCTCCAACGGCCTCAACCTCATCCTGTTCCTGCGCGCCAATGGCACCGTCGCCTACGGCACCGGCTTCGACACCGCCACGCTGGCGCTGCGGCCGCTGCCGGAGCCGTTCGCCCACCTCCCCTCCAGCCACCCGCTGCTGCACCCCGCCGACCCGCTGCATTCCGTGGCCGGGCTGATGGGTGTGGAGGGGCGCGCCATGCAGGTCACCGCGTGGCCCATCCTCACCAGCCACCTCGGGGGGCCGCCCGCGGGGACGCTGGTGTGGGGCCGCTGGCTCGACGGCACCGTGGCCGAGCGCCTGGCCGGGCGCACCCGCCTCGGCCTCGCGCTGCACCCCTGGCCCGAGTCCCTGCCGCACGCCGCCGGCCAGCCCGCCACGCACCTGGACCACAACGGCGCCACCGCCATCCTGGAGATGTCCCCCACCTCCATCGTCGCTCTCGAGCGCCGCGACGGCCTCGACGGGCACCCCGCCCTCCTGCTCCAGGTCACCCTGCCGCGCCCCATCTACGGCGAGGGCGTCCGCACCCTGGCCTACCTGCTCGCCTCCGGTGTCATGGGCGGCGGCGCGCTGCTGACCGCCGTGGTGGTCGCGCTCGACCGCGCCATCCTGACCCCGGTGCAGCGCCTCACCCGCCAGGTGGCCGACGCGCGCTCCTCGGGCAGCCTCGCCTCGCGCGTCGAGGTGCACAGCGGCGACGAGATCGGCCGCCTCTCCGAGGAGTTCAACCGCCTCATGGACCGGCTGGAGCGCCACGCCGCCGAGCTGGAGCGCAGCAACGAGGACCTGCGCCAGTTCGCCAGCGTCGTCTCGCACGACCTGCAGCCGCCGCTCTCCACCCTCACCCTCAACGTGGCGGTGCTGCGCCAGCGCGGCAAGGACCGCCTCGACGAGGAGTCGAAGACCCGCCTCGACCGCATGGAGCTGACGGCGCACAACATGGCCCGCCTGATGAACGCCATCCTGGAGTACTCCCGCGTCAGCTACGAGCCGATGCGGCGCGAGGACGTGGCGCTCAACTACACCCTCGCCCAGGTCGCCGGGCTGCTGGAGGCGGACCTGGCCAAGAGCGGCGGCGAGCTGCGCTCCGGCAACCTGCCCGTGGTGCGCGGCAACGCCACGCAACTCCTGCAACTGCTGCAGAACCTCGTCGGCAACGCCCTCAAGTTCCGCCGCCCCGGCGTCACCCCCCGCGTCGAGGCCACCGCCGAGCGCACCGCCAACGGCGCGGGGTGGCGCATCACCGTCGCCGACAACGGCACCGGCTTCAACCCGCAACTCATCCCGCTGCTGTTCCGCCCCTTCTCCCGCGGCCTCTCCGACGCGCCCGGCTTCGGCCTCGGCCTCGCCACCTGCGCCAAGATCGTGGGCCGGCACGGCGGCAGGATTGGCGTCGACACCGTGCCCGGGCAGGGGTCACGGTTCTGGTTCGAGATGCCGGACGAACCCACTCCCTAGCGGAGGTTGCGGGATTCGGGGAGACGGGAAGGAGCCGGCGGGCCGGTGAGGCCCGCCGTCGCGAGCGGCCACCCCTTCCTCCGAGGGGTCCGGGGCCCGGACGGGCCCCGGCAAACCTAGCCCCCTGACGGACGGCTGGAGCGAAGCGGAAGCCGTCCGTCAGCCCTGCTTGTCGATCTCGCGCTGCAGCAGCCCGTGCCGCACCGCCTGGATGGTGCGCTCGGCGTTGGGCGGCTTGGGGATGAAGTCGACCACGCGCGCCTGGTTCACGGCGTCCATGGCGAGGTCGAACTTGTTGTAGCCGGTGATGAGGATGCGCGGCACCTTGGGGTAGCACTGGCGGGCAATCTCCAGCAGCTCGATGCCCTCCATGCCCGGCATGGAGTGGTCGGAGATGAGCAGGTCGACCTCGCTGGAGGCAAGGACCTTGAGCGCCTCGGCGCCGCTGCTGGCCAGCACGACGCCGACCTCGGGCAGGAACGCCTTCAGCAGGTCGCGCAGGTCGCGCAGGAAGGCGGGGTCGTCGTCCACGACCAGGACGGTCTGGGCCGCGCTCATGCTCGCACCGCCCACCTTCGGGGCGGGGTTAAGCGTGCCGCTAGAGGGCCGGAGGCTCCGCCCCGCCGCCGGCGCCTGACCTGTCCGTGTCTGCCGCTCCAGCAGCGCACAACCCTCTTGACCCGGGGGCCCGTCACCCGGGCCGTGGCGCTGCGCGTGCCGGACTTCCTCCTGCGCAAGCTCTACCGCAAGGGCTCGCTGCGGGAGACGGCGGACGGCCGCTTCGGCTTCGTCCTGCAGAACCCGCTGGGCACCGGCACCGTCATCGGGCCGCCGCAGGTGGTCGTGAACGGCATCGCCTACCGCCCCGAGCAGGTGCGCGGCCCCATCGACCTCGCCACCCTCACGCCGGAGACGCCGTTCCTGTTCCGCAAGGGCGACCGCGTCGACCTCAGCTTCCCCGGGCGGCTTCTGCGCGGCGGCAACCGCATCCACATGACCATCCCGACCCTGGAGTTCGGCGAGATCGAGTTCTACGTCGCGGACAAGGAGGCGGAGTCCTGCGACATCCCGGGCCTGCCGCGGCCAGCCGAGGAAAGCTAGCCGGGTGGGCGGTCCAGTCGACCCGAGCCACGTTTCCTGGAGGAAGCGAAGCGGAGGCGACCCGAACCACCGGTTCGGCCACTCCGGCCGATGCGGACCGGTGTTGGAGTTGGAGTGCACAGGACAGGATTCGCCCTGCCTGTCCACGAGAGTGCCGGGGAAGGGTGCGGCGACGTAAGCGCACCCATGCGGGCAGGTGTCGGCGACCTTCGCCGCTGCTCCCTGGCCTGCCGGGGGCTCTGACCGTGCCCGCCGACACGGCCGCCGAGCAACCTGCTGGCGGCCTGCAAGGCGCTCAACAAGGCCGCCTGCGCCACGCACGACGGCTGCGTTCCGGGGTCCAGGAAGCAGGGCATCAACGTCGCCGCTGACGCCCACCTGCCACGCCCACGCCGCCGGTGGGAGCCCCGGGGGTTGCGTGATGGCCAGCCGCTGGCTGCCCCCGCACCCGCGGCGGGAGCTCATCCTGGCCGTCATCGAGGAGCAGCCCGGCATGTCCTTCCGCGCCTTGGAGCGCGCCACCGGCCTGAAGCGGGGGACGCTGCACTACCACCTGCTTGCCCTCCTGCGAATGGGGTCCATCTGGACGACACGGCACGGGCCATGCCCTGCGCCACTTCCCCGGACGAAGGCCGTCGCCGGCGGAGGTCCGCGAACTCCTTGTCGAGCATGCCTTGGACGAGGTTGACCGGGGCATCGTGACATGGCTGCGGGAAGCCGGGCCGAAGCGACAGGTGGAGGCGCTCGAAGCGCTGGCGGGGACAGGGGTGCCGCGCAGCAGCCTCCAACTGCGCCTGGACCGTCTCGCTGCGCAGGGCTTCCTGGTGCGCCGGAAGTGGGCCCGCTCCGTCACCTACGTAGCGGTGTGACGAGGGCCTTTGCGCAAACTTATACGCAAGAGGAACCATGTTTATACGCAAAGCTATGCGCAACACTTGGCGGGCCGGCGGCATCGCCTACCACGAGGACGCCAGCACCATCGTGCGGCAACCGCAACGGAGCTTCGAGCCGACCTATCGGCTCACGAAGCGCCTCCAGGAAGTGGTGCGGACGCTGGAGCGCTGCGACCAGGATCTCCTGCACTTCGTTGCCGACGATGCTACGAGCCATCGCCTGCTGCGCGACGCCCTGACCCGGAACGCCTTCGGGACGGCGAGCATCGAGGGCAACCCGATGACCCTGGAGGAAGTGCAGAGCCTCCTGGCAGCGGGGCCAACGCCGGAGAAGGTGACGCAACCTGACGAGCGCGAGATCCTCAACATCGCCGACTTCCTCGAGCACCTCGAGGACGCCGCTTTCCCCGCCTCCGTCGCGGACCTGTGCGCCCTCCACCGCCGGCTCTTCGCCGGCGTCCTGAAGGACCCGGGGAAACTGAAGGTGAAGTCGAACTTCATCGGTAGCCGCCGCGACCGCACCGTCGTCTTCGTCCCCACGCCCCCTGAGCGCGTCAAGAAGGAGCTGGAGGACCTCCTGACCTGGCACACGGATAGCGAGGAGCACCCCGCCGTCAAGGCTGCGCTCTTCTTCCACGAGTTCCAGAGCATCCACCCCTTCCCCGACGGCAACGGCCGCCTCGGCCGCGCCCTCGCCACATTGAGCCTGTGGTACGCGGGCTACCCCGGGGTCCGCTACGCCCTCGTCGACTACGCCATCAACAACGACCGCCAGAACTACTACGAGTCCCTCCAGGACGCCCGTGCCAAGAACGACTTGACAGTGTGGCTCGACTTCTTCCTCCCTCTGCTGGCGGAGTCGTTCCAGGACGCCGTTCGCCACTTCCTCTTCGCCAAGTCCCTTCCCCGCAACCTCGGCGACCGCCCCGTCCGCGTCGCCGAGGTCGCCGCGCGCCTCGACCGCAGCAACCCCGGCCGCCGCTTCAAGCTCGCCGACCTCCACGCCGTCCTCCCACAGATTCCCCTCCGCACGCTGCAGCTCGATCTCCGCCGGCTCGTTGAGGCCGGCATCCTGGAGCGGGAGGGCGAGCGAAAGGCGGCGACGTACCGGCTCACCTTCGACGAGCCCCGCGGCGCCCTGTCGAAGGGCACCAACCTGACGGCCGAGGGCCTGGCCAAGGGCTCCCCTGCCCCTCGCTCCCGGTCTGCACCCAACCGCAGGGAGTAAGGCGGCCTCGCGACAGGCATTTCCCTGGTGCGACTCTGCGCAAATCGTGGGACTGCGCATCGCCATCACTGGCAACCGGCTTCACCGCGACAAGGGTGACCCGATTCCCGCGGCAGTCGAGCCAGGCTTCAACGCCTGCCCTGGTGCGCGGGTCTTCCTTTAGGCCTTCGGGGCAGGGAGTCGAAACCATTTGAACCGCTTGCAGGAGCCGCGCATCCAGGTCTAGCAGGCGTGCCGGCGACCGGCTCTTCGGCTACGGCGGGAGGCGCCAAGTCTTCTCCTGCACGCATCGCGGGCCCAATGCTTGGGGGCGGGGGAAGAAGTCTTTATCCCTTCCTCTCGGTGGAAGCGGCGTGGCCGGAGGGGTGCTGTGGGCCGAGGACAACATGGCCGACCAGATTCTCATCCACGCGGCGCTCGAGGAGATGGCCGCGGCGCCCGTCGTCCACTTCGCCCGCGACGGCCTGCACCTCCTCGACCTCCTGCAGGCGCAGCGGCCGGACCACGTCGTGCTCGACCTGAAGATGCCGCGCCTGGGCGGCATCGAGACCCTCCGCCGCATCCGCGCCAACCCCGCGTGGCGTGACCTGCCGGTGAGCATCTTCAGCGCCGGCGACCAGCCCGAGGAGACCGCCGCCTGCCAGGCCCTGGGCGCGCGGGTGGTGGTGCAGAAGCCGGTCGACTTCCGGCTCTTCACGGAGGCGGTGCGCCGGCTCGTGCAAACCCGTTAGCTTTCGGAGCCGCAGGCATCCGACACTGCACGGTCGCCAGGGCTTTAACGTCCACCCGGGGTTGCGCCCCACCCATGTCCGCACGACCCCTCCTCGCCAGCTTGGCGGTCGCGGCGCTCCTGGCGGTGCCCGGCAGCGCCAGCACCGTGGAGGAGGCGACCGCGCACGAGGTTGCCTACCAGTTCGACGGCAACACCCACCACGACGCGCCCGACACCTGCGAGGCCGCCGTGCCGGAGTGGAGCCTCCCCCTCGACGACACCACCGACGGCATCCTGGTGGCGCCCGACGACGGCGCCGACGCCTTCGTCCTGAACGTGACTCCCGAGCGCGTCGGCACCCGCCTCGAGGTCCGCCTCGCCACGCCGCAGGGCACCCCCGGCCTCAATTTCACCCTCTACCCGCCCGGCTGCAAGGGCACCATCCTCGACCCCTTCAACCAGCCCGCCCACGCGCCGTCGCCCCCCGCGCCGGGTCCCAGCGAGCGGCAGGCGGGGATCGAGAACCTCAACGGGACCTGGACCTGCAACGACGCGCAGTGGCTCTTCGTCGTCAACCAGCTGCGGTACCTCGCGCCGCCAGCCACCATCCACGTGGCGTGGACCGACGGCACCGAGCGCGACGTCCCGCTGCTGGACGCCAACGACGGCACGGCCCGATACGCAGCGCCGGACCACCTCGCTGTCACCGTCAAGGGCGCCTGGGCCAACCTCCCGGCGGCTTGGCACGGCAACTTCCGCATCGGCGCCGGCCCCTGCGACGCGCGCGACGGCGGCGCCATCTACGGCGAGCCCCCCGTGGCCGGGCTCGGCGTCCTCGCCTTCACTCCCATCCGCGCCGGCCCACACGTCGTCTACGTCGTGTACGCGACCCCGGCGGGCTCGCCACCGCCCATCCCTGCGCCCATCACGGTGGACGTCGGCCCCTACCTTCCCTTCGAGCCCAGCGACCTCGTCATGGACCCCAACGGCACCCTGGACCGCTTCCTCGCCAACCCAGTGCCGCACCTGCCGGGGCTCGCGGTTCCCGCCACGTGCCACTTCTGCGTCCGGCAGGCCGAAGACGTCGTCACGACGCTCAGCTACCGCCTCGCGACCGGGGCCGCCCTGCGCGCGGTGGGATAGCCGTGGCCGTGCCCCTGGAGCGGACTCTGCTGCTGCTCAGCGGCGCCGCCCAGCTCTGCGTGGCGGGCGCCATCCTGTCGGTCGCGCCTGGCCGCGCCCGCCACCGCGCCTTCGCCGCCCTGCTCGGGCTGCGCGGGGTGGCGGTCCTGCTGCCGCAAGCCTCCAGCAATCCCGCATGGGCCGTGGCCGCGCTCAACGCGCAGCCATACTTCCTGCTGGCGAGCTTCCCGCTTGCCATCTACTGCCTGCTCGCCCCCTACCCTGGCCCCGCGCCCCGCCGCGCCGGCGCCTGGACTGTGGCCGCGGCAGCCGCCCTCGCCCTCGCCTACGGCCTCGACCACGCGCTCTTCCACACCCTGGCCCCGGGGGCGCCCGTCAACCCTGCCCTGCGCGCGACCGCCACCCTCCAGTACGTCCGCTTCGGGCCGCTGGCCGTGCTGGGCGCCGCGTCGGCCCCGCTGCTGGCCTGCGTGGGCCTGCGCCACGCCCAACTCTACCGCGAGGACCCGGCCCACCCGCGCGCGGCGCTCCTGGTCGCGGGCGGCTTCACCCTCACGGCGCTCTTCGACAGCGCCAGCCGCCTCGCCGCCCTCACCAACCTGCTCGACGCGCCGCACGGCTACCCCTGGTGGCCCTGGGGCTGGGCGGTCCCCGTGCTGCCCACCCTGGCCCTGCTGCCGGCCATCCTCGCCCTCGGCACCCTCCTCGCC
>JBHELM010000245.1:0-17656 GCA_046352715.1 Thermoplasmatota archaeon
TAGAGGTCCAGCAGCGTCTGCGTGGGATGCTCGCCCGGCCCGTCGCCGGCGTTGACGATGGGGACGCTGCTCACGGCGGCGGCGCGCCTGGCGGCGCCCTCCAGCGGGTGCCGCATCACGATGAGGTCCGAGTAGCCGCCGAGCATCCGCACCGTGTCCTCCAAGGTCTCGCCCTTGGAGCTGCTGGTGGTGGCGGGGTCGGAGAAGCCGATGACGTGCGCCCCGAGGCGGTGCGCGGCGGCCTCGAAGCTGAGCCGGGTGCGCGTGCTGGGCTCGAAGAACGCGGTGGCGACGACCTGGCCGTCGAGGACGTGGCGCTGGTCGGCCATGTCGTTGGCCATGTCGCGCGCGCGGCGCAGGAGGAAGCGCAGGTCCTCGTCGCTCAGGTCGTGGATGCTGGCGAGGTGCTTCATGCGCGAAGGGGCCCCATCGCCGCCAGGCGGGGGGCCCGACCGGCTGGCGAGCCGAAGCGGGCCAGCCTGCGTGCGACCGCAGGATGCGGCGAGAGTAGCCCCGACCGGATTCGAACCGATGCCAAAAGCTCCAGAGGCTCCTATCCTTGACCACTAGACTACGGGGCTTCGTATCGCTCTTCGGTGCAGAACCTCTGGAGTTTCCTCCGAGGCAGCCAGCCCTGGACTCCGGCCAGCACCGATGCGCGACGACGCCGCGACTCGGACCCCGGATATAAGGGGAACGCACCATGACTCCGTCGCGAAGCCATCATGGGCAGGCGGTGCAGTCCGTTCCGGCGATCGACGCATCGGACTGATGGAGCGGTTGCCCAGCGCCGCCCCCGTTCCCTTGGAGGGATGCGCATGGGCCCGGCCGGAATCGAACCGGCGACCTGCGCTTTGTAAGAGCGCCGTCATGAACCCCTAGACCACGGGCCCGGGGCGTGGGCCACGCGGGCGGCGCGATAAGGGCTCCGTCGCCTAGAACGCGCCTCGGAACGGCCTAATCCTGCGCGGTGTGGGGCGGGATGAGGCCGGACGGCAACCCTTGGACCGAATAGGAAATGAGCGGCCCGGAAAGCGCCGTGTCCTGGATGCGGAAACCGACACGGCCGGGCGGAGCGACCGCGTGGACCGAGCAGAGGCCCGATTGGGTGCCCGAGGCGGCGAGGGGTCGGCCCTCGGATGTGATGGAGGCGGAACAGGTCGAGGCAAACCGGGGGTCGCCATAGAGGACAAACTCGGCCAAGACTGTTGTGGGCGCTTCGTATTCGCTTGCGGCATCAGCGACCACGACGAGCGACGGGTTGAACCCTTGGGCCGCGAAGTCGCCCCGGAACGGTTCCAGGTTGGCGCCGCAGCGGAACCAGAACGGGACCGTCCGGTTAAGCCGTAGGCCGCCTTCGGCCGTCACGTTCAAGGAGCCCGTGATGGGGGGTGGGACAGCTTCGGGACTTGAGGCATACGCGGTTTCGAGGATGATTTGTTGTCCGGCCGCCGCCATGATGCCGGTTATTTCCTGGGTGTCGTTCAGCGCTGCGAACAGGTTCTCGTTTGCGCCCGACTGGTTCAAGGTCATGGGGGCGGAGTCGTGGGCGAGCAGGACGGCGTGGCCTTTCGAGTAGGTCAGGAAGCTGCCCATGCCCTTAACCCGTCGGCCGTTCTCAACAGTCGAGAAGCCGATGAAACCACAGGCCCAGGAGGCGGGCTCTTGGCCCGCCGATTGGTCGGTGTGGAGACGGATTGTGAGATTGGAGGGGGCGAGGACGTCGTAGACGGATTGGAAACCCGTCGGAGAAGGTTGGGCTTCTGAAAGGGAGATGCCTACGGTCCGCAGCGGCGCCCTCGGGAAGGCGGGGTCTTCACTCGGCCCGGTATGCTGGAGGCACCCGCCCACAGAGGCGAACAGCGACAAGAAGCAGAGGGCAGCGAGAGCGGGAGACATGGGATGTTCCGTTCGAGGGAGGAAGAAGGGAAAAGGCCAGCGACGGGGGTCAGCAGGGGACAAAGCACGTGGTGCCGTCCGAGTGGACGAGCAGGGTCGAACCCCCGGTGCCCGTGATGAACTGGAGGATGTCCAATCCAATCGGGTATCCGAAGGCTCCCGTGGTGGAACTGGTCACGAGGGGGCCCTCGCAGTGGGACCAGACGCCCATCGTGGGATTCATGGGGACGTTGGCGAAGGACCAAGTCTGGGCTACGCGGGGGTTAATCGTGTCCTGGTCCACAATCGTGAACTCCATGTCGTCCACGACGGACCGGACATGGCCTTCCCTCAAGGGCCGGTCCGGGTTGTTCGGGTTCTTGACCCAGGAGACGTAGCTGGAAGCGGGCTGGTTGGCGATGTGGTATTTCTTGCCCAGAATCCAGACGGAGTTGGCCCATCCAAGGAGCGTGGTCCCGCCCCCGCTACAAATGGCGTCCATGCCGTCCATGTCAATGATTTGGGCGTTGGCGGGCTGGCCCGGGTCGGGGCGGTAGCAGGACTGGTAGATGCTTTGGAAGCCGGCGGCTGCGACGGGCGCTGGGACGTTGTTGGGGTACGCGTCGAAAGCAGCCCGGGTGGCAGAAATCTGGGCTTCGCAAGCGGCTAGGGCGGCGTCGTCCAGCGGGTCAGCGTGGGCGGGCGCGATGGCGAAGGCAGCCACGAGCAGGAGCGCCGAAAAGGCGAGAGCTGCGGTGGCGGGACGGGCGCGGATGGGGCTGGGCCGGGTGGGTTCTTGTCGGGTCATGGGGGGCACCTTGGGGTCTGTCCGAGGTTGCCTCCCGCCTGTCGGCGGGGGCGAACCTCAAGCCCGACCCCAAGCGCCCACTTTTGGGCGCCGGGGGCCGTAGGCTCAACGGTCGCGGCAATCCCCCAAGCAACTTAGGCCCTCAGGCTAAAGCGGAACCAAGTAAAGGGCAATGGTGCCTCATTGCCGACCTTGTCTCGTGACCCGATTTTCAAAAGGGTAGAGTCTTGCCCCTTGCAAGCTCCTAAGCGGGTTTCTTGCTTGCATTGCTTGGGCCCAACCAAGGGGCCCAAAGAGTTGAACCCCGTGAAACCCGCAACCTCTCCGACACGCCACGCAACCGCGTAGCCCTCGCTTGGCTGGGCGCGCTTTCAGTCCTGCTCGGCTTCTTCAGTTCCTGTCGGGAGCGGCGGCCACCCCCCCGGATTTCGGCCGCCGCCTCCGTCGCCGCAACCTTCAAGGAGGCCCAGGGACGTGGCCCAAGAGGTCCGTCCCTCGGCAGGGGGGCTGGGAAAACGGGGCGGGGCCACCGCAACGCAGCGGGGTCCACGCGCCCTGGGCAACGGCCCCGCCCCGCCACCCCCACGAGGTGCCATGATGGTGGTCGCCACAGGCGCTTGGACCAAGGTGACGCGCGGGGAGGCATCGACCACGCCTTCCGGCGGGAGAACACTGAGAGGCCGGCGCCTCCCCGCGCGTCATCTCCCTACAGTGGCGTGGCTGATTTAAGCAGAATCGTGAAAAGCGGGCACGTAGAGGCCAGTTTCCTGGAAAGGAGGCGGTTTTGGTCGCCGTTTGACGACAATCAGGGCCGCGGCTTCCGCATTAGACGACGCCGCGGACGAACAGCAGCGCCAGGAAGGCCAGGCAGAGGGCCAGGGCGATGCCGTAGGCGAGGCCGCTCCAGCGCAGGACCTTGCGGCCGTCGAGCTGCCCGAACGGCAGCAGGTTGAGGAGGCAGAGGCCGCCGTTGGCGGTGGCCACCAGCCGCATCGCGTCCGGGAAGGGCTGGTGCGGGTCGACCGCCTGGGTGAACGGGAAGGCAAGGACGCCGATGAGGAGGTTGGTGCCGGGGCCCACCAGGCTGATGATGCCGTTCTCGCGGCGGGTGACGGAGCCCTGGATGACCACGGCGCCGGGGGCGGCCGCGAGGAAGCCGATGCCCAGGGCAATCAGGAGGCTCACCAGCAGGCCGGAGAACTGGGCGCGGAACTCGGCCCAGTGGCCGTAGCGCTGCGCGACGAGCTTGTGCGCCAGCTCGTGCAGGACGAACCCGGAGCCGATGGCGAGCAGCGAGGCGAGGAAGGTGCTGGCGGAGGGGAGGCTGTCGGCGAGGCTGCCCTTCAGGGTGAAGGGGTTGCCGAAGCCGTCCTTCAGCACGATGGCGAGGCAGGCGGTGAGGATGAGGATGGCGCCGCCGATGTGCAGCGCCTCGCGCCAGCTGAAGGTGATGCGGGGCCGGCCGGCGTGGGGGGCCGGCTCGGGGACGTAGAAGGGGTTGTAGGCGGACCGCTGCGGCATGGGCTCACCCGATGACGCCGGCGAAGTGGAGGCCGGTGAGGATCTCGCCGACGATGGCGCCCAGGTTGGTCAGCGCCGTGACCAGGAGGATGCGCACCACGCCGTTGCGCCAGAACTCCCCCAGGGTCTCGATCTGCTTGATGGCCTGGAAGTCGAGCACCTTGGGCGTGCGCAGCTTGGCCTCCACCAGCCCCGCGAACCAGCCGGAGGCGAGGACGGGGTGGAGGATCTTGGTGGGCGCCGCGATGCCTGCGGTGAGGATGGAGAGCGGGTGCCCGAACGCCAAAGCCGCGCCCAGGGCGGCGCCGACGCCGGTGAACAGGACGTAGGCGAGCAGGCTGCTCTTGAGCTGCTCGACGTGGCCGCTGATGAGGAGGTAGGCCAGCCAGCCCGACAGGAGGAGAGGCAGGGCGTAGCCGACCACCTTGCCCACGGTGAGGCGCTTGCGCGGCAGCGCCAGCAGCGTCTCGCGCGGCGGGATGGTGGCGGGGGCCTCCAGGTGACGGTGGATGCCCGCCATGTGGCCGGCGCCCACCACCGCGACGAGGGAGCCGTGCGCGGCGCGCTCGCGGATGTGGCTCGCCATGAAGGCGTCGCGCTCGTCGATGAGGGCGACCTTGACGATGGGGGCGAACTTGGCGAACTGCTCCGTCATCTCGGTGATGGCGTCCTGCTGCAGCATCTTCTCCACGTCCACCGGCGCCTCGCCGCTGCCCGGGGTGAAGATCTGCATCCACACCTTCCAGAAGAGGCGCAGGCGGGCCCAGCCGCCCATGGCGCCGAAGCCGCGCTTGAGGGTGATGGCCACCTCGCGGTCGATGAGGACCACCTCGGCGCCCGCCTCCTCCGCCACCTCGACGGCGCGCAGCAGCTCGGTACCCGGCGCCACGCCGGTCTCGCGCCCCATGCTGCTCTGCATCGCCGACAGGTAGAGCTGGAGCAGGAAGAGGTGCTGCTTCTTCTGCCGCAAGACCTGGATGATGTCGGTGTTCTGCCACGCCTCGGGGTCGCGCAGGGCCTTGAGGCGGGCGGGGTCGAGCTCGACCAGGACCTGCTTGGGCCGCTGCGCGCGGATGGTGCCCTCCACCTCGGCCACGCTGGTGGGGCTGACGTGGGCGGTGCCGACCACGGTGACGCCGCCGGGGAACGTCTCGATCACGGACGGCGCGAGCAAAGGGGGCGCCGATAAGACGGCTTTGGATGGAATGGCGGCGGGAGGACGCGCGCGGGCCATCGGTCACCGCGAAGCCTTCCTCCGGCGGCTTGCGCGCCTTCATGGGCCCTGTAGGCGAAGGCGGCACGATGGCCAAAAGCCGAGTGTGGGCGGCCTAGGAGTCCGAGGATTGACGGAGTCCAGCCTGACCATCCGCAGAGGACGCCGAGCCCGCAGAGACTCCGTCTCGGCGTCCTCGGAGGTGCGGGGGGCCGCTGCTTCGTCAGCTTTCGCGCGCTCGAGGTGGGCCCGGTTGGCCAACGGGATGCGGGGCGCGCCACTGGCTCAGATCTGGCGCGACGCCCACATCTCGTCGGGAATCTGGGTGTAGACGGTGGCCTCGGTCGGCTGCGCCTTCTTGCGGCGGCGGACCTCGCGCTCCTCCTCCGACATGAGGAAGACCTGGTTCTTCTTGAACAGCCAGTAGTGGGTGCGCCACTCGCGGCCGTCGTAGAGGGTGGTCTCCTCGCGCTCGGTGGTGAGCATGCCCTCCTCCTCGAGGATGTAGAAGAGCTGGCGGTCCTCGGGCTCCAGGACGTTGTCGATGACGCGGTCGTCGAAGCCGAAGATGTCCATGACGAAGTTGGCGTCCCGCATCGCGTCCTCCTCGTCGATGCCGATTCGGTTGGAGACGGCCATGGCGAGGTCTTCGAGGGTCAGGATTCGCTGGGTCAAAAGAGGCGCCACTCCAGGGGACATGTGTGGTTTGCGTCACCCCCTATATAAACAATCCCGGGCGGGCAGGGCTCACCTGTCCTCCCACACATGTCCCAGGGGCAAGGTTGGTGGTCAACGCAGGTGGGACGGCAGGACCGGTGGGACGTAGAGCCGCTCCTCGTGGCGCAGCACCCAGACGGTGGCCCCCTCGGCGGCGTACCCCTCCGGGCGGGGGAGGTCGACGGTGTGGAGGCTCACGGGGTCGAGGACCTGGAGGTGGGCGGGGTCCTGGCTGACCAGGACGGCCTCCCGGAGGAGTTCCGGGCCGCCGAGGCGCCGCAGCTCCTCCTCCGGCACCTTGTCGCGCCGGTGGGTCGCCAGGTCGTAGACCAGGACCTTGCCGCGGTCGATCTGCAGCACCTGGACCATCCCCTCGGGGCCGCGGCGGGCGAAGTCCCCCGTCGCGTAGAGGGCGATGCGGACCAGGAAGGTGACGCGGTAGATGTCCTCCCCCTCCTTGCGGCCCGCCAGCTTGGCGGTCTCCTGCACGGTGGCGGAGAGCCGCTGCGCCACCAGCTTGGCCAGGACGCGCGCCGCCTCGATGTCGCCGATGTAGTAGTCGAAGCCGCCGGGCACGGGGCCGGACTTGGTGAGGAACGCCTGCCGGTTGCCGGCGGCGCGCAGGCGGTCCAGCTCGTCGCCGATGATTTTGTGCGCCCGCTTGATCTCCTCCGCCCGGGCGTCGCGCTGGGTGCCGCGGAGCTGGATGATGGCCGCGTAGTAGCCGCCGAACATGCGGCTGCAGCGGTCGCAGACGCCCTTGCGCATCCGAACCAGGACCTTGCGCTCGTCCGCGACGGGCACGCCCTCGACGTCGCCCGCCAGGCGGACCGTGTGCTGGAAGTTGCGCTCGTCCTGCGGCCGCTCCGCCACCGCGACGTCGGCGCCGCGCACCAGCGGATGCACCCGCACGGCGCTGCGCAGGGCCTCCTCGCGGATGTGGGAGAGGGGGACGCCCTCGTCGGGGTCGAACCAGTGGGCGCCGACGTGGCGGGCGTCGCAGTGGGCGCACACCTCCACGTCCAGCACCTCGGGGGCCAGCAGCAGCGGCTCCTTGCGCACGAAGCAGTCGGGGCAGCAGCCGCCGATGAGCTTGGGGACCTCCGCCCCGCACTCGACGCAGGTCTGGAGGAACGTCATGGCCGGCCCCGCGCGTGGCCGTGCCCGCGACCCCATGGCCTCTCCGTCGGTCCGACCCGGGCCGCGCGCGGCGGCGCGAGGCGAGACCGGGCAACCGAAGGCTGCCCCCGGGTGTTCCCTCCTCTGCCCATGGCGAGAGGGCCGGAGCGAAGCGGAGGCCGTTTCGCCGCGGTCATGGGAGGCCCATCACCAGGACCTGGGCGTGCGGCACGCCGCCCACCACCAGGACGTTGGCGGGGTCGACAAGGCCCAGGGTGACCGCCAGGCCCACGGTGCGGGGGCCCACCAGGTTGGCCACCGTGCACGCCTTGAGGTAGTGGCCCAGCTCGGGCTCGCCGACGCGCATCCCGTCGTAGAAGGTGGGGGTGACGTCGAGGCGGAACTTGCCCTCGCTGTGGCGGGTGCCGAGCAGCTCCTCGTCGCAGGCGGCCAGGAGCCGCTGGAGCCCTTGCTGGTAGTTCTTGACGGCGAACACTGGCTTCCTGATTTCCTACAAGGGACCCCTACATAACGGGGAGGGATGGAGCCCCGCCCGACCACGGACCGCGACAGGAGCGAGCCTCGCTGAAGGTGGGGTTCCCCCGATTTTGCGGCCTTCGCGGTTCGGTCAGGACGGGCGCCGCAGCACGGCGGTGTAATGGATGCTCCACGGCCCCGCCACGCGCTCCAGCAGGCGCTCCACGGGCCGCAGCGCCGGCAGGCTCCAGCGGGGCGCGAAGTCCGGGATGAAGGTGGTGCAGTGGACCCGCTCGACCGCCAGCGGCGACGCGGCGGCCAACTCCTTGGGCAGCAGGAACTCCTCGTCGCCACGGTCGATGCGGCGGGTGCGCGGGAAGACCTTGCGCATGTAGAGCCGGAACAGCGGGTTGCGGGTGTTGATCTCGAACACCAGCAGCGGGGCGCCAGGCCGCAGGACGCGCGCCATCTCGGCCAGCGCCAACTCCTGCTCGCCGCGCTTGAGGTGGTGGATGACGTTGATGCAGTAGGCGAAGTCGAACGTTCCGTCGGGGAACGGCAGGTGCTGCACGTCGGCTCCTGTCAGCGGCGCCTTGGCCTGGGACGCGCGCAGGGCGGGAACGGAGGCGTCCACGCCGACGACCGTGCAGGCCAGCGCCTGTGCGACGGCGTCCGCGTAGAGGCCGACGCCGCAGCCGACGTCGAGGCCGAGCCGGGGCTGCGTCCCCTGGAGCGCGGCGCGGAGCTGCTCCAGCTTGCGGCCGAGGTAGTGCGCGACCAAGTGCGGGGGAATCTCCCCCGCGTAGTCGTCCGCGATCTCATCGAAGTGCCCGAGCCGCGACCCCGGTCCTCTGCGGAACGCGACAAGGGGGCCCCCCTTCTCCAGGGCCCGCACGCGTCCGAAGCGCTTCCCCGGCCGGGGGGCGCCCTCGAAGTAGCGTTGCAGCGCGCGGGCCACCTTGCGAGGGTGGCGGGGGGCGCGGACCTCCAGCCGGCCGCCGGGGGAGACGCGAGCCTGAAGCTCCCGCAGCGCGGCGGGGGAGAGGTCCGGCACGTCGTCGACGGCCAGGAGCGGCGCAGGCGCGGTGGAGGAACCCATGCGGAGAGGACCTGCCGTGCGGCTCCTGGCCTTCATGCCAAGCCCTCGATCCACGCCCACAGCGTCTGCGGGACGTGGGCCAGCACGAGGGCAGCGACGGCGAACCAAAGTGCTGCGTTGGCGAGGGTGGGCCGGTCGCGCAGGATGAGCTCCGCCTCGTCGCCGAGGTCGCGCCGCTGCGCCAGCCAGGAGTGGCGGAAGACGCCGTAGAAGGCGAACGGCAGCGTGAACATCATCCACCGGGTGGGGCCGAAGAAGGTGTAGAGCGTGTAGGACATCAGCAGCAGCGTCGCGCTCGTGGCCATCGTCTGCTGCACGAACGCGGGGGTGTAGTCGGCCAGCGCGGGGCGCGTCGCGGCGGCGGGGTCGGCGGCCAGCTCGTGGGCGCGCTTGGCCAGCGCCAAGTAGAGCGCGAGCAGGAAGGTGCAGACGATGAGCCACTCCGTCGGCGGCCCGACCTCCAGCGCCGTGGTGCCGGCGAGCGCGCGCAGGACAAAGCCGCCCGCCACCGCCATCGCGTCCCACAAGAGGACGTGCTTGAGGCCGCCGTTGTAGAGCGCCTGCAGCAGGAGGTAGAGGACGCCCATCAGGAACGTCTGCGCGTTGAGGGCGGCCAGGACCGTGAGGCCGAGGGCTGCCAGGGCGGCGGAGAGCGCCAGGGCGGCGGTGGGGGACACGGCGCCGGAGGCCACGGGGCGGTGGCGCTTGCTCGCGTGCAGGCGGTCACGGCGCGCGTCCAGGACGTCGTTCACCGCGTAGGCGGCGCTGGAGAGCAGGCAGAACGCGAGGAGCGCCAGCCCCGCGGGCCGCCACAGCCGCAGCGTCCCCAGGTTCCCCGAGAACAGCAGCGGCACCAGGACGAGGCCGTTCTTGTACCACTGGCGCGGCCGCAGCAGGGCCACGGCGGGAGGCAGCCGGCGCGGCTCGGGCACAACTTGGCGACGTTGGGGCGGTTTGAAGGCTGTTCGGTCTTTTGTCCGGCCTCCAGCGTGTTGGAAAAATCGGGTGCGCTTCGTACCGCAGTTGAACGAACCACACGCCTAGAAGAATGCTCGTTCAATCTCCGTGGAAGAATTGACATAGGGCCCCTTCTTTCCGCTGGCCGTGACGCCGGACACATGGCTGTCAAGGATTGCGCGTGGGCTCTTCCTGGCCCGACCCGCCATTGCCCTCTTTGGAGTGGCCGGTGCCGCAGCGGCGCTTCTCGTGTTTTCCGGCGACCTTCCCGGGGCACTCCGGGGGGCACAGGATGGGCACGGGATTCTTCTGCTCCAGCCAGGGCACGCCGCCTCGCCGGTGGCCTTGGGCGTGACAGCGGCATGGGGAGCATTCGTCGGCGGGATGGGCGGTGTCTGGGCCGCTTCCCGCGCATCCTTGTGGCGGGGCGGGTCTTCGCTCACCCCGTTTGTTTTGGTCCCCAACACCATCATCAACCTCACCTTCGGCTCGAGCCAAGTGGAGGACGACGCCTGCAAGAAGGCGAAGGATGGCCTCAAGTGGGCCAAGATTCGGTTGGAGGAACTCCGGAGGTTCCTAGTGAAACTCGAGGCCTCGCTGGAGTCGGCCAGGCAGGTGCTCAAATGGCTCGGGATTGCGGTCCTTGCCCTGTTCGCGGCAGCCCTCCTCGCGGCCGGCTTCGGCTTCGTGGACTTGGCCTTGGTCCTGCTGGATGCTGCTATCGCAGACCTGGTCACGGTCGCCGCCACTGCGGCGGCCGTCATCGCGCTGGAAACGACGGCGCGGACCATCCGGGAGGAGATTGACGGGCTTCTCCAGAAAAGCGGTGACCTGGAAACCTTCATTGACAAGAACTGTCCGGCCCCGACGCAGACTCCCACGGCAAACACCCCGCTCAATTTCACGCAAGCGGGGACCAATGACAAGGAAGGCGTCCCCCTCGGGTAGCGGGCCCCTTCAAGCGCCGCCCGTCGCCAACTGCGCGTGCCGGACGCTGGCCTTGACGCTGCGCGCCGCCGCCTCGCCGTCCAGGCTTGGCCCGTGGCCGCTGTGCAGGACATTGACCGGCAGCGCACCGAGGCGCAGGATGGACTCCAAAATCTGCTGGGGGGATGAGTCGGGGAAGTCGAAGCGCCCGATGCCGCCCTCCGCGAACAGCATGTCGCCCGCGAACAGGACCCCCTCGCCCTCGTCCCAGTAGCACGCCGAGCCCGGCGCGTGGCCGGGCGTCTCCAGGACGGCGAAGTCGCGCTCGCCGAGGAGGAGGGTGTCGCCGTCGCCGACGACGTGGTCGACGTCCAGCTTGGGGATGTGGCCGCCGAACATCTCGGACGTCGGGTCGTGGCCCATGTGCAGCTTGGCCGCAGCGCGGCGGCTGGCCACCAGCTCCGCGCCCAGGTCGCGCCACAATGGCAGGCCGTTGGCGTGGTCGAGGTGCTCGTGCGTGAGGACGACGCGCCGCACCCGCTTGGGGTCGATGACGGCGGCGACCTCCTGCAGGACGCGGCCGAAGTCGGTGCCGATGCCGGCGTCCACCATGTCGAAGCGGTTCCCCTTGGCGTCCTTGACGAGGAACTGGTTGCAGTCGTAGCCGCGGCCGCCGACCTTGACAATCTGGCTCATGCCCGCCCTCCGCCCGACCAAACCACGGATTGCACGGAGCCGATGTCCATCCGCGTCATCCGTGCAATCCGTGGGTTGGTGGCGGCGGTCATGGCTGCGCCCCGCACAGCGCGAGCCCCGTCTGCGCGAGGCGGCCGAGCGCCCCCAGCAGCGCCCCGATGGGCTGGCCGAGCTGGTGCGCGGTGAAGCCGGCGCCCGGGGCGCCCTCCTCCTTGCCCCAGTGGGCGCGGGCGATGGTCAGCAGGGCGGCATTCTGCTGCGCCTGGGCGGCGCGCGCCTGCTCCTGCAGGCCGAGCAGCGCCTCGACGTCGTGCGCCTGCAGCGCGGGGCCGACGGCGGCGAGGAGGCGCTGGGCGGCCTGGAACGCGGCGCGGTGTGCCTGGAGGATGTCGCGCGCCAGTTGCGGGGTCGCGGGGCGGCGGCCGATGCGCTTGAGGAGGTCCTGCCGGGGGTAGGCGAGGTCGGCCAGCGTGAGGCCGTAGCCCGCCAGCACGGTGGCTGCGACCCGGACGCAGGCGGCGCCCGCGGCGTGGTGCTCGGCGGCGGCCAGGTCGAGGAGCTGGAACTCGCTGACGCGGCCGAGCGGGAGCTCCAGGGTGGCGACGAGGCGGAGCGCCTGCGCGAAGAGGCGCGCCAGGTCCTCCTCGTGGATGGCGGCGGCGAGGCGGGCGGCGTGCAGGGCGCGGTCGGGCTGGTCGGCGCTCGCCTCCACGCACTCGGCGGCCAGGTCGATGACCTCGCGCAGCCGGGCCGCCATGGACTGCAGGAGGTCGGTGCCGGAGGCGAAGGGCGCCGGCAGGCCCTGCTGCAGGGCGAAGCCGATGCGGTCGGGGCCCACGCCGGAGCGCAGCCGCTCGTCGAGGCGGCGCAGGAAGTCGCGGGCGGCGGCCACGCAGTCGTCGCTGAAGCGGCCGTCCTTCGGCGTGAGCGTGACCTGGTGGTGGCCGCGCACGTAGGCGGAGTGCAGCAGCGCCAGCACCGTGGGCGTGGCGGTGCCGCACGCGAGGTCCAGGGGGTCGCCGCGCAGCACCGGGACGATGAGGAGGCTCTGGTTGATCTGGTGCAGGTCCACCTCGCGCCGGGCCTGCTGCTCGGGCGGCCAGCCATCAATCCAGCGCTTGGGGAGGTAGATGGAGTACGCCCCCGACCCGACCTGGGTGACCCGCTTGCGCTTGATGGGGGGCACGGGCGGCGATGCGGGGGCTTGGAGATAGGCTCGCCGCTCATGCCGGGGCCAGCCGGAAGCTCCATGGCCAGGGCGCCGTTCGTCCGGGCATGCTCGACCTCCCCTTCAGCCCCTACCTCCAGAGCCTCCAGGAGACGGCGGACCCGGTGCAGGCCGAGATGGAGCGAGAGGGGGAGGCCAGGGGGTTCCCCATCGTCGGCCCCCTCGTCGGGCGGCTGTGCGGGACGCTCGCGACCGCCATCGGGGCGCGCACCATCTTCGAGATGGGCTCCGGGTTCGGCTACTCGACGCTGCACTTCGCCCGCGCCGTGGGGCCGAAGGGGCGCGTCGTCCACACCGAGGGGGACCTGGGGCTGTCGGCGGAGGCGAAGGAGTGGCTCGCCAAAGCGGGCGTGAAGAGCCGGGTCGACTTCCGCATCGGCGACGCCCGCGAGCTGCTGCGCGCCGACCGCGGCGCCTACGACCTGGTGTTCATCGACGCGGACAAGCACCAGTACCCTGACTGCCTCGCCCTCGCGAAGGCCAAGGTGCGGGTGGGCGGCCTCATCGTCACCGACAACACGCTCTGGTCCGGCAAGGTGTGGGACCGCAAGGCGCGCGACGAGGACACCCAAGGCGTGCGAGAGTACAACCGTGTCGCCTTCTCGGACCCCGGCCTGATGAGCACGCTGGTGCCGCTGCGCGACGGCGTCACGGTGAGCCTGCGCGTGGCATAGGGCGGGCGCAGCCACCGTTTCCTCCGGCGGCTTGGACGCCACCAACAAGCACCACCCATGGAGAGTCATGGATGGGAGCGAGGCAAACCATCTGGTGGCCCACTTGGTCATTCTGTGGAATCTATCTTTAGCATTTACAGGCAAATGACGACAGAGATCTATGTTCGCCCACACTGGCAGCGGACGTCAAGCCGGAGCAGAAAGCAGCACGTCGATCTCCCCACGCCGCACGACATGGTCCTGCCCGCCGACGTGCTGGATTTTCACGGCGGCAGCCGCGAGGCCCCAGCGCAACGCCTCCTCCATGCTCTTTCCATCATGCAGCGCAGCGTACCAGCCGGCCCGCAGCGCGTCGCCGGCGCCGGTCGGGTCGACGACGCGGACGGGGAAAGCTGGCAAGTGAAGCGGCTTCTGCTTGTTGCGATAGAGGCTGGCGCCCTTCTCGGCCCGCGTGACGACGACGCTCTCCACGTGGTCGAGGAGCTGCTCAGGGCCACCGTAGCCCAGGAAGTCGCACGCCACGCGCAGCTCGGGCTCGTTGCAGAAGAACGCCTGCGCCTGGTCGAGCAATCCCTCGAAGCTGCGGGTGTCGTACTGGAAGCGCAGCTCCTGGCCGGGGTCGAGGGCGACGGGGATGCCGGACCTGCGCGCCGCGTCGACGACGTGGGCGTAGCCGAGCGGGTTGCCGGTGGTGACGTGCAGCCAGGCGTCCTCGGTGAGTCCGTTGAGCAGCTCGGGGCCGGCGGGGTGCTCGTCGATGCGTCCCATCGCGGCCTCGTCCATGATGTAGGACTGGCGGTCGAGCAGGTCGGTGAGGATGAAGCAGGTCGGCGTCAGCGCGTCCTTGGCGACGTCGAGGAACGCGAGGTCCACGCCGTCCTTCTCCAGCGCCACGCGCCAGGCGGGGGGAAAGTCGGGGCCGACGCGGCTCCACAGCCGGACGGGGACGCCGAGGCCGCCGGCGTGGCGCGCGACGTTGGCCGCCGTGCCGCCCCACACCGTGCGCCGCTCGATGGCGGGCGTGCTCTGGCCCGGCTTGGGGAGCTCCTTGACCATGAGCTGCACGTCGAGGTTGCTGTGGCCGGCGACGGCGAGCTGCATCACGCGCCTCCCCACCGAACCACGAATTGCACGAAGTTCACGAACGCCGTGGTTTCGTGCAATTCGTGAAATTCGTGGTTCCTGGTCGGCGTCAAGTGCCGTGCTCCCACGTGCTCAGGTACGCCTTCTGCGCCGCACTCAGCGCGTCGATGCGGAGGCCCAGCGTGGCGAGCTTGAGCTTGGCCACCTCGGCGTCGATGTGCTTCGGCATGTCGTGGACCCCCGCGACCATGCTGGCGTGGTGCTTGGCGAGGTGCTCCATGCCGAGGGCCTGGATACTGAAGCTCATGTCCATGATCTCGACGGGGTGGCCTTGGCCGCTGGCGAGGTTGACGAGGCGGCCGTCGGCGACGAGGTAGAGCGTGCGGCCGTCGCGCTGGAGGTAGGCGCTGACGCCGGCGCGCACCGTGGCGACGTCCTTGGCGGCCTGCTTGAGCGCGGGAATCGAGATTTCGTTGTTGAAGTGCCCGGCGTTGGCCAGCACGCAGCCGTCCTTCAGGTGCGGGACGTGCGTCGGGCCGACAACGTCGTTGCAGCCGGTCGCGGTGAGGATGAAGTCCGCGGTCTTGCACGCCTCGGCCATGGGTGCGACGTGGAAGCCGTCCAGCCGCGCCTCGATGGCCTTCACCGGGTCCACCTCGGTGACGGTGACGGTGGCGCCGAGCCCCTTGGCGCGCATGGCGATGCCCTTGCCGCACCAGCCGTAGCCGGCCACCACGACGTCCTTGCCCGCGATGAGGAGGTTGGTGGCGTGCAGCAGGCCGTCGAAGGTGGACTGGCCGGTGCCGTAGCGGTTGTCGAACAGGTGCTTCATCTGCGCGTCGTTGACGTTGAGGACCGGGAACTTCAGCTTGCCCTCGGCGGCCATCGCCTTGAAGCGCATGACGCCGGTGGTCGTCTCCTCGGCGCCGCCCCGCATCGACTTCAGCGCGTCCTTGCGCTTGGTGTGGGCGAGGAAGCCGAGGTCGCCGCCGTCGTCGATGACCAGGTGCGGCTTGTGGTCCAGCACCCAGTCCAGGCTGGCGTAGTACTCGCTGCGGTCCTGCCCCTTCTTCGCCGTCGTCGGCAGGCCGTGCTCCTCGTTGAGGGCCAGGACGACGCGGTCATCGGTGGACTCCGGGTTGCAGCCTGCGAGGCGGACGTCCGCGCCGCCCGCCGCCAGGGTGAGGGCGAGGTTCGCGGTCTTGGCCTCGA
The DNA here is from genome assembly GCA_046352715.1 of Thermoplasmatota archaeon. Taxonomy (GTDB): domain Archaea; phylum Thermoplasmatota; class E2; order JACPAO01; family JAHFTW01; genus JAHFTW01. The sequence goes on from JBHELM010000245.1 coordinate 15,610, forward strand.
CGTGCAGCGCCATCCCGATGCGCAGCCCCTCGAACGGCTGCTCCTCCTCGAACCGGCTGCGGATGGAGGCCAGTACCTGCATGTGGGTGCGCGCCCACGCGATGCGGCGGACCCCCTCCTCCAGCGACTCGGGCGAGGACGGGGGCAGGAGCGAGGCGGCCTTGGGCACGCTCGGGGCACCGGCACTGGACACATAAGAAGTGGGTCGGGTGGATGGGACGGCCCCATCGGTCGTTGCGAAGCCGGCGCCGGTCCGTGAGAGAAGCGTGGAGCGAAACGCAGTGGTCGCGGGTTCAGGATTACTGACCGTCCGCAGAGGACGCCGAACGCCGAGCCGCAGGTTGGGAGTCGATCCACAGAAGGGAGGCTCTGTGGGTCCTGTGTTTGCCCTGCTGCCCGCACGGGGACAAGCATCGCGTCTCCCGGTGCCCTCATAAACCGCCGCCATCTCGCCGCGCCCAGGAAGGGCCATCTTGAGTCCGAGTCCGTTCCAGTGCATCGTCGTGGGCGGCGGGTTCGCCGGCTGCTCGGCCGCCATCCGCCTCGCCCAGAAGGGCGTCAAGGTCCTGCTGGTGGAGCGCGGCGACGAGGGTGGCGCCAAGAACCTCTCGGGGGGCATCCTGTGGGGCAACGACCTCGCGCGCATCCTGCCCGACTGGAAGGCGACGGCGCCCATCGAGCGCCCGGTCAGCAACAAGAAGGTCGGCTTCCTGAGCGAGAAGGGCTCCTCGTTCGTCATCGACTACGCGGACCCGGCGCTCAAGACCGACACGGTGGGCTACGCGGTGCTGCGCGCCCGCACCGACAAGTGGCTGCTGGAGCAGGCGAGGAAGGCGGGCGTGACGGTCATCAGCGGCGTCAACGTCGAGGGGCTGCACAAGCGCAACGGCAAGGTGGTCGGCGTCGTGCAGGCCGGCGAGGTCACCTACGCGGAGTGCGTCATCGTCGCCGACGGCGCCAACTCGCGCCTCACGCTCCAGGGCGACCTGCGGCACGGCGAGAGGAAGCTCGACATGGACCACTATGCCCTCGGCGTCAAGGAGGTCCTCAAGCTTCCCAAGGCAACGTTGGAGGAGCGCTTCGGCTGCGGCGCGGACGGCGGCATGGCCGCGGAGTTCGTCCTGGGCCGCAGCGACGGCGTCCTTGCGGGCGGCTTCCTCTACACCAACAACGACACGCTCTCGCTGGGCGTCGTCATCAACCTGCCCAGCATGAAGAACCAGGGCGAGCTGACCACGCACGACGTCGTCGAGCAGTTCCGCCTCCACCCCTACGTCCAAGGCCTCGTCAAGGGCGCGGAGTTGGTGGAATACGGCGCCCACCTCGTCCCCGAGGGCGGCTACCAGGCCTTCTCCGAGCTGTACGCGGACGGCGTCCTCGTGGTGGGCGACGCGGCGGGGTTCTGCTTCAGCAACGGCATCGTCATCCAGGGCATGAACTACGCCATCCGGTCGGGCATCTGCGCCGCCGACGCCGTGGTCCACGCCATCGGCAAGGGCGACTTCAGCGCCGTCACCCTGCAGCAGTACGAGAAGCTCCTCGAGAAGGACGGCATCATCGGGGACTTCAAGGAGTTCAAGGGCGTCAGCAAGGTCCTCTGGAACCCCCGCATGTTCCAGAAGTACCCAGACTTCCTCGCCGCCATCTTCCGCAACCTCCTGCGCGCCGAGGGGCCGAAGCAGAAGATGAAGAAGCACCTCTTCGCCGCCATGAAGGAGACCGGCCTCAGCAAGAAGGACCTGCTCCTCGACGGCCTCAACGCGGGGGCCAACTTGTGAGCGCCCCCACGCATGCGCCCGGCACCCCGCGCGCCCCCAGCCACGCCGACCCGCTCGACGGCCCCACCACGGGCACCAAGCCCCGCCGCGTCCCGCTGCCCGAGTCGCCGCTCAGCAAGCTCCCCGTGATGAACGTCAAGGCCCGCCTCGGCGCCACCAAGTTCGTCACGGACGCGCACGACTTCGCGCACATCACCGTCGACCCCGCCATCTGCGAGACCTGCCCGCACACGATGTGCGTCAACTCGTGCCCGGCGAAGTGCTTCGAG
>JBHELM010000246.1:0-2834 GCA_046352715.1 Thermoplasmatota archaeon
TGTGGGCGTTCCTGGTGCAGCGCGGCATGGTACAGGCACGCGGCCGCAAGCAGGTTGCCCAGGTCGCCGCCCACACGGAGGCCGCCGCGCAGGACCCGCCCGCCGTGCTGGAGGGCAAGAAGCGCGCCCTGCTGGCCGCCCTCAAGGAGGTCGAGCTGGCCCGCCAGTCGCAGGAGATGGACACCCCGACCTACGACGCGGTGAAGGCCGAGTTCAAGAAGCAGGCCGTGACCGTGATGCGGGCCTTGGAGACGGCGGACGGGAAGCAGGCCTGACCCCGACCACCAAACCACGGATTCCACGAGTCTGGTCCATCCGCGAAAATCCGCGTCATCCGCGGTTTCGTGGGTAAACTTCGCCGACGCCCAAACCGCGGATTCCGCGGATGACGCGGATTCAAGCCCCTTCGTGGACTCCGTGAAATCGGTGCAACCGACGGGCGACCCGCGCTACGGCACCAGCGCGTCCGCGTTGGCCGAGAGGATGCTCCGCTCCGCCTCCGCGCCCAGGCCCAGCCTGCGGAACGCCTCGACGTTCGCCCGCATCCCGGGGACGCCGGGGCCGGGCCAGTCGCTCCCCCAGAGGGTCCGCTTCGCCAGCGGGCCCAGGTCGCCGAAGTAGTCGGCGAGCCGGTGCGGCGGGCAGCCGGAAATCTCCAGCCACGCGTTCGGGAAGCGCGCGACGAGGTCCAGCGCCACCTTCGTGCGGTCGGGCCTGCCCCCGTGCGCGAGGATGACCTGGAGCCGGGGGAACTGGCGCAGCACATCGGAGAGCGGCGCCGGGTCCGCGAAGGCGTTGTCCGCGCCGGGGAAGCGGCTCGTCCCGGTGTGGACGACGACTGGCATCCGCAGCCGCTCCAGCGCGGCGTAGAACGGGAAGAAGCGGGCGTCGGCGGCGGAGATGGCCTGGTGGACCGGGTGGACCTTGATGGCGCGGATGCCCAGGTCGCGCAGCGCCTCCGCCGCCCGCTCGCCGTCGCCGTCGTGGCGCGGGTCGTAGCCGCCCACCGGGACCAGCCGGCTGCGGTCGGCGTCGGCGTAGGCGGCGGCCCACGGGTTGACCTCCCAGCCGTAGCCCATGACGTCGAGCGCGCAGTAGTTGATGAGCCACGCCCGGCGGACCTCCTCGCGGTCGAGGTGCGCCAGGAACGCGGCGGGGTCGGCGACGAAGCGCTCCATCAGCGGGAACGTCGGGTTCTGCACGATGAGCGCGCGCGGGCCCGGCCGCATCAGGTCGAAGCGGTTGACGTGGACATGGGCGTCAGTCACCTTCACTTCGGCTTCTCCAGGAACCGTTGGATGCGCTGCTTCGCCTCGGGGCGCGCGTGCAGGGCGACGAACAGCGAGGTTTCCTTGGCGAGTCCCTCCCTGTAGGGCAGGTCGCGGGCGGCGGCGAGCGCGCGCTTGGCGGCGGCGACGGCCTCGGGGTCGTGGCGCGCCATCGCCGTGGCAATCCCGACGGCGCGGGGCAGGACCGCCTCCGCTGGCACCACCTCGTCCACCAGGCCGATGCGGAGCGCCTCCGCCGCGTCGATGGCGTCCCCGGTGAGGACAAGGCGGGTGGCGGCGCCGTGGCCGACGAGCCGGACGAGCCGCTGCGTCCCGCCGCCACCCGGGATGAGCGCGAGGTTGACCTCCGGCTGCCCGAGCTTGGCCGCGGCCGAGCAGACGCGCAGGTCGCACGCGGTCGCCAACTCGAGCCCGGCGCCGAGGGCGTGGCCGTTGAGCGCCGCGACGACGGGCTTCCGCAGGCCCTCGACGATGCCGTAGACGTGCGGCGGCTGGAGGAACGCTTCCTGCTCGGCGCTGCTGCGGGCCAGGAGTTCGCGCAGGTCGGCGCCGGCCGCGAACGCCGTGCCCGCGCCGGTCAGCACGACGGCGCCGACGCCGGCGTCGTTCTCGGCCTCCTGGAGGCACTGGATGAGCTCGGTGCGCGTCGCGGCGTCCAGGGCGTTGCGGGCGGCGGGGCGGTTGAGCGTGAGCACCCGCACGCGGCCGTCGTCGCGCTCCAGGACAAGGGACGCGCCGCCGCTCACCGCAGGTCGCGCTCCCTCGGGGTGCCGTCGCTCCAGTCGTAGATGCCCTTGCCCGTCTTCTTGCCCAGCTCGCCCCTGGCGACGAGGGTGCGGACGAGCTGCGGCGTGCGGTAGTGCTCGCCGCCGAACTGGCCGTGCAGGTAGTCGCCGATGCTCTGCCGCACGTCGAGGCCGACGAGGTCGCTCAGTTCCAGGGGGCCCATCGGGTGCCCGTAGCCGAGGCGCATCGCGGTGTCGATGTCGCGCGCCGAGGCCACCCCCTGGGCCAGCGGCCGCATCGCCTCGTTGCCCAACACGATGCCGAGGCGGCTGGTGGCGAAGCCGGGGGAGTCGCGCACGGTGATGACCGTCTTGCCCATCGCCTTGCCGACCTCCTGCGCCAGTCGCAAGGTCGCGGGCGCGGTGCCGTCGTGGCGGACGACCTCCAGGAGCTGCATCAGCGGGACCGGGTTGAAGAAGTGCATCCCGACGACGGCGCCGGGGCGTTGGGTGGCCTGCGCGATGGCGGCGATGCTGAGGCTGGAGGTGTTGCTCGCGAGGACCGCGTGCTTCGGCGCGGCGGCGTCGAGCGCCTTGAAGATGCGCTGCTTGAGCGCCAGGTCCTCCGGGACCGCCTCGATGCAGAGGTCGGACTGCGCCGCGGCCTCCGCCAACGGCAGCGCGTGGCCGAGGCGCGCCGTCCACTCCGCCTTCTGCTGCGGCGTCGTCTTGCCCTTCGCGATGCCCTTGTCCCAGAACGCGGTGATGCGCTCCATCCCGCGCGCCAGCCCCGCCGGGTCGGCGTCGACCAGGTGGGTGC
>JBHELM010000247.1:0-2726 GCA_046352715.1 Thermoplasmatota archaeon
CTGCACGACCGCTTCCACTCCTACCTCGTGACCGCCGTGGAGCGCATCTGGAAGCGGCCCGACCCCGTGCGCATCCAGACCGAAGGGGGCGTCCCCTCCGCCTCCGGCACCGGCTCCAGCGCGGCGCTCACCGTCGCCACCGTGGCCGCCCTCCGCCAGCTCCAGGGCATGACCGACCTGCCCGGCCTCGCGCAGGACGCTTTCACCGTCGAGCGCAACACCCAGGGCGGTGGCTCCCCCACCGACACCAGCACCGCCACCGCCGGCGGCGGCATCGCCATCGCGGCCGCCTCCGACCCGCCCAAGGTCGGCGAGAGGCTGTGGGACATCGCCTGGAACGAGCCGGGCAAGGAGCGCGCCTGGAGCGTGGAGCGCATCGACCTGCCCGAGATGACCGTCGTGGTGGGCAACTCCGGCGTCAAAGGGCGCACCGACGAGCAGGTGGCCAAGGTCGCCAACGCCGCCAAGAAGAACGCCATGGTGCGCGACCGCCTGACGGAGATTGGCGCCCTCACCCGCGAGGCGGTCCCCCTCCTGCGGCGCCGCGACTGGTCCGGCGTCGGCGCCCTCATGGACAAGGCGCACAGCGCGCTGCACACGTTGGGCGTCAACCACCCCGCCGTCGAGAGCCTTGTGCAGGCCGCCCGCGCGGTCCCCGGCACTCTCGGCGCCAAGATCACCGGGGCCGGCGGTGGCGGCAGCATGTTCGCGCTCACCGACCGCCCGCAGGCCGTCGCCGATGCCATCCGGGCCAGCGGCGGCACGGCCTACATCGTGCGGCTCGGCGGGCCCGGCGTCCAGTTCGAGTCCCCGCCCCCGATGCCGACTGAGGCCGAGGGCGCGACTCCGGCTTAGGCGAGCAGAGATTCCGCGGTTTTCGGCGATTCTTTGTCCAACCGCGAAGGGGAGGAGGATTGTTTTTCTTCGGCTTCGCGGCTTTCCCGGTCTGGTGGCCCAGCCCCGCCGAACCATGGAGGCTACGGAACCCACGGAACAGGCTTGTCTCCGTGGACTGCGCGACTTCCGCGGTTCGCGAGGGAGTCTCCTCGCCTTGGAATCCCTGCTCGCAGGGGGGCGGCTGGCCGAAGCATCCCAGCACGTTCAAGCCACGGCCTCGGGTGGCGCCTGCGTGGACGCGATCCTGCTGGCTGCGGGCAAGGGCACGCGCATGGCGCCCCTGACGCCGGGCCTGGCCAAGCCGCTGCTGGAGGTGGCGGGCCGCAGCCTGCTGCACCGCATGCTCGACGGGCTGGCCGACGCGGGCGTCGCGCGCGCCGTCGTCGTCATGCACCACAACGCCGCGCAGGTCGAGGCCGCAGCGAAGGCGTGGCGCGGTGGGAGCCCGATGAAGGTCGTGTGCGTCGCGCAGGGCACGCCGAGGGGGACCGGGCACGCCGTCGCCGCGGGCGCCGCGAAGGTGGGCGGCGACGCGCTCGTCGTGATGGGCGACTGCCTCGTCGACCCCGCCACGCTGCGCGCGCTCGCCAAGGCCAGAGGCTTCGCGCTCGCCGCGAGCAAGGTGGCGGACCCGACGCGCTACGGCGCGCTCAAGGTCGAGGGCCGCAAGCTCAAGGCGCTGGCAGAGAAGAGCCCCAGGCCGCCGTCGGACCTCGTCAACACCGGCCTCTACCGCGTCCCCGCCGAGGCGCTGGAGCGGGCGGCCGCGCTCAAGCCGTCGCCGCGCGGGGAGTTGGAGTTCACGGACGTCGTCAACGCCTGGGCCAAGAAGGGCAACGCCGCGTGGCTCCCGGCGAAGGGCTGGCTCGACGTGGGCGCACCGTGGGACCTGCTCACGGCGCAGGAGGCGGCCCTGCCCGGCGACCTCGCGTTCCGCCTCGACGGCGCGGCGGTGGGCGGCCCCGGCACCGTCGAGGAGGGCGTGCAGGTGCGTGGCCGGCTCTACGTGGAGAAAGGCGCGACCGTGAAGTCAGGCACCTACGTCGAGGGCGACGTCTGGGTCGGCCCCGGCGCGCGCGTCGGCCCCCACGCCTATTTGCGCGGCCCGCTGCACGTCGGCGCGCGCTGCCACGTCGGCGCCGCGACCGAGCTCAAGGCGTCGATTCTCATGGAGGGCGCCAACGCCCCGCACCTCAACTACGTGGGCGACTCTATCCTCGGCCCCGGCGTCAACCTCGGCGCCGGGACAAAGGTGGCGAACCTCAAGGTCACGCCCGGCACGGTCAAGGGGACCGGACCCGGCGGCAAGCTGGACACGGGCCGCGTCAAGTTCGGCGTCTGCTTGGGCCCGAACGCCAAGACCGGCATCAACACCAGCCTGAACCCCGGGACGTTGGTCGGTGCGGGGGCGCTCATCGGTGCGGGGCAAGTGGTGTCCGGCTGGGGCCCACCCGGCGCGCGCAGGCTCTGATTGCGCTCGAACCGTTCGTCCGACAAGCCTGCCCGCGACGGCTTATGGGGTCTTGCGGGCAGCGCCCTCCATGCACCGTTCGGCCCTGCTCATCGTCGCCAGCCTCATGGCTTTCGGCCCTCCCGTCCTCGCCAACCACGTCCAGACCGACTCCGGCAACCCCATCGTGTTCCGCAGCCAGGGCGGCAACGAGTGGTGGGTGCAGGCGCAGATCTCGGGGGAGGGCGCCGGTGGCGTCGTCCAGATGGAGGCCGCCGACGAGGGCGGCCCCTGGGTGACGATGGCCAAGCACTACGACTGGGGCTTCGGCGTCTGGTCCGCCTCGTTCCACATCGAGCCGGGCCACAACGTCCGCTTC
>JBHELM010000248.1:0-3601 GCA_046352715.1 Thermoplasmatota archaeon
TGGTGCTTGCCGTCCTCGCCCACCCAATAGGAGTTGAGGACCTCGAGGTTGGGGAAGTGCTTCGAGGCGCGGATCTCGGCGATGGCCTGGATGTTCTGGCGCATCGTGATCTTGTTGACACCCATCTTGGAGGGCACGCGGCCCTGCACGAAGCGCGTCTTGCGCATGCCGCCGCGGCGCACGCGGGCGCGCACGACGACGATGCCCTGCTTGGCCTTGTAGCCGAGCTGCCGGGCGCGGTCAAGGCGGAGGGGGCGCTCGACGCGGACGAACGAGTCGCTCGCGCGCCATTCGACGAGGCGGCTCCATTGGGCCGTGCCGTGGCCGCCTTCGTGCTTCTTCCAGGTCTCTCCGATGTGGTGGTACGCGTTGGGCATGTGGTGCACCTTGGGGTGCGAATGCAGCCGGTTGTGCCGGCGTGCGGAGTCGTGGTTGTCCGGTTCGGCCCCACCCGAAGGTGGCTCCCATGGGAGCACGGCCACATTCCAGAGTCCACGGCAGGAAGTCCTGCCTTGGGCAAGCCGCCGACGAAGGTCTCCTATATAACCGTCGAGGCGGGAGACGCCAGGAAGAGCAACCCCTCAACCCTGCCAGGTCGGCAGGCCAGTCATGGACTCGGAGATCTCCCAAAGGCGGCGCCGGACGGCCAGGTCCGACCCCTGCCCCGGCGTCTTCATGCGCTTGCGCTTGGCCCACAGGCCGCCGGTCTCGTTGGCGGCCTCCGGGGCGGTGGCGAGCCAGACGGCCGTGTCCGCGCCGACCTCCGGCGTCTTGCCCACCCGGTCCGTGATCCAGCGGAACACGCCCCCCGTCTCGGCCAAGAGCCTGGTGCGCGCGACGAGGCCAGGATGGATGGCGTTCACGGTCATGCCGGTTCCCTTGAGCCGGTCGGCCAGTTCCTGCGTGAACAGCACCTGCGCCAGCTTGCTCGCCGGCACGGCCTTGAGGTAGGAGTAGGAACGCTTCTCGAGGTTGAGGTCGTCGAGGTCGATGCGGGCCTTGCCGGTGCGCGAGGCGACGCTCACGATGCGGGCCGGCGCGGACTTGCGCAGCAGCGGCAGCAGCTCGTGGGTGAGGAGGAATGGGCCGAGGTAGTTGGTGGCCAAGGTCGCCTCGACGCCGTCGGTGGTGACCTCGCGCTTGGGCAGGAACACCCCGGCGCAGTGGACCAGGAGGTCGAGGCGGCTGGGGCGCTTGCGCACCTCGGCGGCGGCCCTGCGGACGGAGGCCTGGTCGGACAGGTCGCACACCACGAGGTCGACGACCGCCTCGGGGGCCGCCGCGACGATGGCCTGCCGCGCCGTGGCGCCGCGCTCGGGGCTGCGCACCAGAAGGGTGAGGTGGTGCCCCGCGCGGGCGAGGCCGGTGGCGATGGCGTGGCCGATGCCGGAGGTGCCGCCGGTGACGAGCGCTTGCTTGGGGTCCATGCCGCTGGAGGGGACCCCTGGGCTATAGCGCAACCGGGACGGGCAGGCATTGCGGAACCGCGAAGCCCACAAAAACCACGAACGCCTCCTCCCTGCTTCGCGGGGTTCGCGGTCAAGCGAAGCGGTGTCGCCGCTTGGCCACGAAGCGGTAGCCGGCGTCCCGCAGGGGCTTGGGCACGAGCCAGAGCGCCGCCTGCGCCCGTCGCCAGCCGCGCAGCCGTTTGGCCACCTGCACGACGGAGGAGGAGCGCACGTAGGCCCGCCCGCCCACGACGGCGACCATCGTGTCCCTCGCCGCCTCGCGCAGGCCGGCCGCGTCCAGCAGGGCTGCGCCCTCCGGGTCCTGCTGGGCGACGAAGCGCAGCAGCCCCGGCCTCCCCCGGCCCATCCCGTAGGCGGCGGCGCGCTTGCACAGGCCGCACTCGCCGTCGATGACGATGGTGGCGGGCTGCACGGCACAGGCACGCCACTGGAGGAAAAGAGCCTGCTTTGGCGTCGGGAGCAAATCCGCCGAGACCACCGAACGGGTTCCGTCTTTGGCGTCCTCGGAGATGGACCTGCCAGGGCGGGACCGCCCCCCGCTTGTCCGAAGGCATTAAATCAATCGACCCGTCCCGCACACCATCCCGGGCAGGGTTTCCCTGGCCCGTCCCTGAGGCAGTCCCATGTCGCACACCAAGAAGGTCGGCTCTTCCGGTCGCTTCGGCCCCCGCTACGGCGCCCTCCACCGCCGCACCGTGGCCAACATCGAGAAGGTGCAGAAGGCGGCCCACCCCTGCGCCCGCTGCGGCAGCGTCTCGGTCTACCGCATCCACACCGGCATCTGGGAGTGCCAGAAGTGCAGCCACCAGTTCGCGGGCGGCGCCTACGCCCCCGCCACCGGCGCCGGCCAGGGTGCCGACAAGGCGCTGCGCGCGGTCCAGGACAAGCTGGCCGCCCCCGCCCCCGAAGCCCAGGAGTGAGCGGCGTGGCCTACAAGTGCGGCGTCTGCAAGAAGCGCGTCGAGTTCAACGCGCAGAACATCGGCATCCGCTGCCCCTACTGCGGCTCGAAGCTCTTCTACAAGGAGCGCCCGACGGTCGCCAAGACGCTGCACGCCGAATAGGCGCCGCATGCACACGCTCCACCTCGAGCTGGAGTGCCCCGACGCCGCCACCGCCCGCGCCGTGCGCGACGCTGTCGCCGTGGAGTCCCGCGACGGCCCCGGCGGCTCCCGCATCGCGCTCGGCCTGCGCGGCGCCACCCTCCTGGTGGACGTCGAGGCGGAGGAGGACGGCAGCCTGAAGGCGGCTGCCCACGGCACCCTGCGCCTGGCCGACATGGCCCTGCGGGCGCTGGCGGCATGACGGAAAGGTTTTCGCGGCCCAGTTGCCCTCCTGTGCCCATGCGGTGGTTTGCTTTGCTCGGTGTCGCGCTGGTCCTGTCCGGGTGCACGGTCAAGAACGGCGACCCCACGACCTCCCACCCCGCCACGGCGACCGGCGGCGCCACCGCGACCAACGCCACCGCGAACGCGACGGTGCAGCACCCGCCCATGGCCAACCTCACCGCGAGCGTGGCCAGCGGCACGGCGCCGCTGAACGTCACCTTCGCCCTCACCGGCTCTGACGCCGACGGGGACGCGCTGAACTGGACCCTCACCTTCGGCGACGGCAACCGCACCAGCGGCGTGGGCCTGCCCGCCAACGTCACGCACGGCTTCCACCTCGGCGGCAACTTCACGGTCACCTTGCTGGCCACGGACGGCCAGGCCAACGCCACGGCGTCCGTGCTGGTGCGCGTCACCGCCCTCCCCGGCGGCCCCAAGATCTGCACCATCGAGCCGGACCAGACGGTGGGGCCGTTCTACTACACCACCGAGGGCGGCGGCAACTGGGTCTTCCTGGAGAGCAACGACATCCCGGGCCTGCAGGTCGGCAACACCAGCCTGACCGGCTCCGCGGGCGAGACGCTCGGCGAAGTGAACCCGGACTGGGTCGACTGCACCGACCCCGACCAGCTCGTCTTCTGAGACTGCGTGCTCTTCCCCCTCCCCGCCGGGCCATAGGCAGCCCTGGAGCGCCGCGTGCGTCGGCACGGCCGCGACAACGACGTCGCGGTCATGGGCTGCGACGCGTGCGATGCGGCCGCCTCCCGCCTCGCCTGGATCGACAACGGGGGCGGCGACGAGAGCG